>JAKVAZ010000012.1 GCA_022447225.1 Fuerstiella sp.
GTCGTCGAAATCGGTATTTTTGAAATCAAACTCCGGCCATATCTTGCGGATTCGTGCCTTGGACGGACCGGTCCATTCGGCCTCCGGATCCGATAAGATGATAGAACTATAGGGATTCGCTCCCATCTCAGAATTGAAAGCCGCAATAGCGGATTCGAGTTGGGTAAATTCGGCCAACACCTCCTTGTTACCCACATTTATAAAGATCCCCGAAACCACAGGAAACAGCAATGCAGCCAACACGCTAATGATCACGATCACAATCAGTAATTCCAGAAGCGTGAAGGCGGTGCGATGTTGGTGACCGGTCTTTGTCTGAGTTCTCATAACGGAATTCCATTTGTGCGGTAGTTCAGTTCTGCGTGGTTGCGGCTTGCGCTGAACCACGCGTTCAATCTGACACCCGACGGGTGAACTTCGACAGCTTCCATTTGGGGGATTACGACAGGCTGTTAAGCAGTTGAACCAGCGGTAGAAACAAGGCGATCACAATGAATCCAACAATCAGCCCCAACACCACCACCATGATCGGTTCCAGCAGACTCACCAGGCCTTCCACACGGACTTCTACCTCTTCGTCGTACACATCGGCGACCTTGTACAGCATGTCGTCCAGGGCCCCCGTTTCTTCTCCGACATCCACCATGTTGACCACCAGGTCGTCAACAATTTTTGCTTCTTTCAACGGGACCGCGATGGTTTCCCCCTCGCGAATGGCCGTGTAAATGTTGTCGAATGCCCGCACAAACACCGCATTTCCCGATGTATCGCGGGCGATGAGCAGGCCCTCCAGAATCGGAACACCTGAGGCAATCAATGTTCCAAGGGTTCGGGTCACGCGCGCAATCACCCCCATATGTAAAATTTTGCCAAGGAGCGGGAGGCGTAACGAGACCCAGTCAGCGACGAATGCCCCGGTCTTGTTCTTTTTCACAATCTTAATGAACAACCAAAACGCGATGGGTACGATGAAGATCATGTACCAGTACTTGGCGACAATGTCACTGCAGCTGATGAGCACCTGCGTCATTACGGGCAGGTCGAGATCAAAGCCTTCAAAAATCTCTTTGAACTTCGGAATGATGAACACCATGATGAATGACACGATTCCGACTGCCACGCTGATCACTGCCGCCGGATAAATCATGGCCCCAATAATCTTCCGCTTTAGCGACTGGGCCTTTTCCTGGAATTCAGCAAGTCGCTGCAGAATCACTTCCAGGGCACCGCCGGCTTCACCGGCTTTTACCATGTTGCAGTAGAGGTTGTTGAATGCCTTTGGCTGCTTTGTCATGGCCTCCGAAAGCGTTTGGCCGGATTCAATGTCTTCGATGACATCCATTAAGGCATTTTTCAATGCGCCCGGCCTGTTCTGACCTTCCAGAATTCTGAGACTTCGCAGTACCGGCAACCCGGCGTCCTGCAGTGTTGACAGCTGACGGGTGAACATTGTGAGCTGCTTGGATTTTACCCCGCCAATCGTGAACGCTTTTCTGCGGTTGTCTGTCTTCTGCTTCGCGGCCTCAGCCTTCTTTTTTCGCTCCTGTTCGCGAATCTTGGTAACGTAAAAGCCCTTTTCACGAATAATGGTCTGAGCTTCAGCTTCCGAAGGGGCATCAATGGTGTCTTTGACCTCAAGCCCTGTACTGTCCATCGCTTCATACTGGAACGTTGGCATACCATGTTCTCCAATCGGAGCTAACGGTCTGACGATCCACACTCTGCGGTTCAGGCTGAGTCATCGCAACTGAACATCGCAGAGTCCGCTAAAAGCGAGCAGACGCCGTTCCGCGAACAAATGTTGATCAAAACAACTCGTACCAATTACCCGCAGTCTATCGGGTCTCGTTCTTATCCTGCAACCGCGACTTGGATGTCCGAAATGTTGGTTTTTCAGCCGCCGGCTATCTCGTGTTATCACGATAGAGGTCTGTGTTCAGCCTGACTGAACGCGAAGCCGTCCAGAACTGAATTGCTGAATTCTCCATCATTCCACATCTTCCATTATGGTCTCGCGCACCACTTCATCGATTGTTGTCTTGCCATCAAAGATCAGTTTGAGACCGGCTTCACGCAGGGTGGTCATTCCCTGACTGCGGGCAACGTCTCGTATTTCATCAGCTGACTGTTCGGCTGCAATCGCGTCACGAATCTCGTCTGTGACTGTCAGTAATTCGTAAATCCCGATGCGACCCTTGTAGCCAGTGTTGTTGCAGCGGGCACAGCCTTTTCCATAGTAAAATTTGTATTTGCGAGCTGTATCCAGAGGCAGTTGCAGTTCCAGCAGCAGTTCATCTGATGGTTCAAATTCTGTACGACAATCCGTGCAAATGCGGCGGACAAGTCGTTGCGCCAGAATCGCTTCGACCGTCGCGGTGATCAGGAACGCAGGTACTCCCATATCGCGGAGTCGGGTGATCGCCGTGGGCGCATCATTCGTATGCAGTGTGCTGAAGACGAGGTGTCCTGTCAGGGCGCTCTGGACCGCGATTTCGCCGGTTTCGTAGTCGCGGATTTCGCCAACAAGAATCATATCCGGGTCGTGACGGAGAATCGCCCTCAGAACGTTAGCGAACGTTACGCCAACATCGGGATTCACCGGGACCTGCACAACACCTTCAATGTCGTACTCAATCGGGTCCTCACTCGTGATAATCTTGGTTTCAATGTCGTTCAGTTCGTTGATGGCCGAATACAGCGTGGTCGTCTTGCCACTGCCTGTGGGGCCGGTAACCAGCACAATTCCGTTGGGTGCTTTGATGATATTGCGGAAGCGTGTCAAAATTGACGGGTCCATACCGATCTTGTTCAGGTCCAGTGCGACCACGGTACGGTCCAGGATCCGCATTACGACCGCTTCTCCGAACAGCGTGGGCAGTACGCTGACTCTCAGGTCGACCTGGTTGCCTCCAACATTCAGTTCAATACGTCCGTCCTGGGGCAGTCGGCGTTCCGCGATGTCCAGGTCGGACATCACCTTCACACGTGACACGATGGCATTGGCAAGATGTCGTGGCGGTGGCACCATTTCGTACAGAACACCGTCGGCTCGTACACGAATTTTGAATTCGTCTTCAAAGGGTTCCAGATGAATATCACTGGCCTGGTCCCGAATGGCCAACAAAATGACCATGTTCAGCAGCTTCTTAATCGGTGCTGCATCTGAAAGTTCTTCCTCCGAGGCTAGATCGTATCCTCGAACACTTGACAGCTGATCTTCGTCAGTGGTCAGATCTCCGATGACGTCTTCAATTGTTTCTTCGCGGTCTGCGTAATAACGGGAGATGGCTTCTTCGACCGCTGTCTGACTGGAGACCGCTCCTCGAATTTCGTGTCCCAGAAAATTCCGCAGGTCGTCAAGGGTGGCGACATTCTGCGGATCCGCCATCGCCACTGTCAGCACATTGTCTATCAGAGAAATGGGCATGATCTTATAGATCTCTGCCATTGTCTCCGGAACGATTTCGAGCACGTTTGACGGAACGTTGGTTTCGCCGAGGTCAATGACCGGCATTCCCCACTGTTCCGCCAGTGCCTGAGTGACCTGATCCTGTGTCACATGCCCCATGCGGACCGCGACCTGTCCGATGATTTCACCGGGACTCTGTTTTTGTTCTTCCAGAACATCCCAAAGCTGGTCATCGGTGAGATAACCGAGGTCGATCAGGATCTGTCCGAGTTTGCGCTGGGCCATGTCTTGATTCGAAAACTGTTAGGGGTAAGCGAATGGCAGGTTACATACCGGATTCTAATATCCCGTTATAGGGACTGACACACAAACAGGGGACCAGAGTCCGCTGCCTGCCAGTTAACTTTTGTCGACCGTCAGGGGGAAAATACAGCACTCTGTTTTCATGACACGGAAACCTGTTTCCACTTCTAATCATCATATTCATCATCGTCATCATCTTCGTCGTCGTCAAATATTCCGCGTTTTGCCCGTTCGACGCGTACCCGGAGTTCGCCCGGGTTATTTGAACGGGTGATGACATCATGTTCGTCACACAATCCGTTCTTCCACAGGTTGAACAGGGAATCGTCCAGCAGGGTCATGCCGAATTTGCGTCCCGTTTGAATCGACGAATTGATGCGGAAGGTCTTGCCTTCACGAATCAGGTTGGCAATGGCACTGGTGACGACCAGCATTTCGTAAGCCGCAACCAGTCCTTTAGGTTTTCGAGGCAACAGGGCCTGGCTGAGAATACCAATGATAGCGTTGGCCAGCTGAGTTCGAACCTGTTCCTGCTGGTTGGTGGGGAACACATCGATAATTCGGTCTACCGTCCCCTGGGCACCGGTGGTGTGCAGAGTTCCAAAGACAACGTGTCCGGTTTCGGCAGCCGTAATTGCTGCTGAAATGGTCTCCAGATCTCGCATTTCTCCTACGAGGATGACATCCGGATCCATGCGGAGTGCTCGACGCAGCGCTTCCGGAAAACTGGGGACATCGACTCCCACTTCACGCTGGTTGATTGTCGATCTTTTATGATCGTGATAGTACTCAATCGGATCTTCCAGTGTGATAATGTGATGATCCGTGTTCTGATTGAGCCAGTTGATCATACTGGCCAGACTGGTTGTTTTCCCGGAGCCCGTTGGTCCGGTTACCAGGAACAGGCCCCGAGTACGCTGAATCAATTCTCGAACGACGGGCGGCAGGCCCAGTTGCTCAAAGGTTAGAAATTCACTGGGAATTCGCCGCAGGACCATCGCGATCATACCGCGTTGCTTGAATACGGAGACGCGGAATCTTGCCTGATCCCCGTAAGCGAACCCGAAGTCCGTCCCTCCAACTTCCTGCAACTCCTGCTGATTTCGCTCAGGAGTGATGCTCTTCATCAGCGAAGTTGTGTCTTCTTTAGTGAGGGTCTTGGTTTCCAGCTGAACCAGTCGACCACTCGAACGCACTACCGGCGGCTGACCGACAGTGATATGCAGGTCACTGAGGTCTTCGCGACAGACAGTTTCAAGAAGCTTGTCAATTTGAATCTGACGAGCCATTACGAGAATTCCTGTTGAAATTCATTTAGTACAATACGACTGGTTTGGCCTCTGCCGACGCTGCTGACTCGTCCTGGATAAGCCCGTGTGATTTCTTCCACCCCATTGTCAGTTTCTGGTTTTGCGAGGTTGCCGTCGGATGTTGTGTAATCAAACACTCGGATGGAAGCCGCCGGCATGTAAACTACTACTCTGACTTACAGGCTTTCTTCAAAGCGGATATGGCTATTGTGCTTAGACAGGAGATCCGCTCGACGAGGTCAGCGAAATGACGCACTCCTGATCTGCTCAGTGTCCCCCCATTGTTAGTTTGCGGACTTCGGAAAGTGTAGTCACCCCCTGTGCTGCCTTGTCTTTGGCGTCGTCTGCCAGAGTTCTCATCCCAAACAATCGAGCCTGTCGGCGGATGTTTTGAGACGGTTCACTGTTAAATGCCATTTCACGAAGTGTTGAATTCATCGTCATCAATTCAAAGACAGCACGACGTCCACGATAACCGGTGTGCTGACATGCCGAACAGCCACGGCCCCGAACCCAGTTTCCGTCTTCCAGTTCGTCAGGTGTCATTCCGAAAAAGTCAACTTCCTCAGGCGTTGGCTGATACGGCTCGCGGCATTTCTCGCAGGTTACCTTGACAAGACGCTGAGCCAGTACCGCCATCAGCGAACAGGCGACCAGAAAAGGCTGGACCCCCATGTCGATTAGACGTGTAACGGCGCCGGGCGCATCGTTCGTGTGAAGTGTGCTGAAAACCAGGTGTCCAGTCAAGGACGCTTGGATTGCCATTTCTCCGGTCTCTGTGTCGCGGATTTCACCCACCAGGATGACGTTGGGTGCCTGCCTGAGCATGGCCTTAATGATCTTGCCGAAATCGAGCCCAATGCTGTGCTTCACTTCCACCTGATTGATACCGGCGAGGTAGTACTCAACGGGATCCTCTGCAGTAATAATCTTGCGGTCGGGCCGGTTCAGTTCACCCAAAGCACTGTAAAGTGTGGTCGTTTTTCCTGATCCCGTGGGACCGGTTACCAGGAAAATGCCGTTCGGCCTGCGAATGATGTTCTGAAACGTGCGGTAGTTGTCTTCTCCAAATCCCAGATTCCGGATGCCGATTTTAATATTGTCGCGGTCGAGGATTCTCATCACGATCGCCTGCCCGTGATTGGTGGGCAAGATACTGACTCTCAGATCGAATTCCTTGTTGCCCAGACGGTGTTTGATGCGTCCGTCCTGCGGACGCCGTTTTTCAGAAATGTCCATGTTAGCCATGATCTTGAAACGAGAAACCAACGCCGCCAGAAGGCGTTTGGGTGGGCTGTCTCGTTCAATCAGTGCACCATCGATGCGATAACGAATTCGAATCCGGTCGTCGAACGGTTCCACGTGGATATCGCTGGCCCTCATTTGCATGGCTTCTGCCACGATCAAATTCGCCAGGCGAATGATGGGCGCGCCGTCATCTTCTTCGCCCTCCATCGCCCGAGTGGCTTCCACTTCCGTGAAATCGATCTCTGTTTCAGTGAAGTCAGAAATCATGGTGTCAACAGATTCTGTCTCTGTCTGACCGTAGTGACGGTTAATTGCCCCCTGAATAGATTCCATGGGAGCCATGACGATCTTTAACTCCCGGTTCAGCATAAATCTGAGTTTGTCCAGCACATCAATATTGTTCGGATTGTGCATGGCGATGACGACGGCGGCACCATCTACCTCGACGGGGATGACAATGTTTTCACGAGCCAGCGACTCCGTCACCATTTCAATGACACTATTGGGGATCTGTCTTCCTTCCAGATCGACGAATTCGTGACCGAAGTGATCTGCCTGAACTCTTGCCAGGTCATTTCCCTGGATATATCCCAGCCGAACCAGCGCATCTTCCACCGTGAGTCCCACGTTGGCCGCCATGCTGCGGGCTTCCTCCAGTTGAGAGTCACCAACTGTGCCGTCTTCCACAAATCGTTGCAGCCAGTCAGACATGTATTGCTCCACTTAACCCGGCCGACGCTAATGAAAAAATCACCATGCGCTGCGGAAACTGTTCAAGGGGGATTCGAAATTCAAAGGATCAGCTACTGAAGTCTGGCTGATCGGTCTGCTGTTGCGTGTCTGATTTCCTCGGTGAACTTACGTCAGTCGTGTTCACATTCCAGTCGCCGATGATGTTCGCCTGTACGAAACACCCTCAATCCCTGCAATTAGAAGGGTTTAACTCCGGAGACTCAAGAGACTGTGTTGTTGATTACCAGGGCCGGTGCATATCCTTTCGTTAATACTAAGTTGCCCAGATATCGTGTTTTGCCTGTTCGGGCGTTCGTGATGTCGTATGAAACTGACCGGAACACTGTCGTGATAATTTTCAGAAAAGTCGCGAAGTGATGCCGGTGAGCAGGATCCTGGCTTCTAACAGTTGCTTCCAAACAGACACATCGAACTTAGGCATTTGATGGCTCAGTCGATTTCGCGATGCTGTGTGCCGGAAGTACTGGTCGCAGGTGTTCAATTTCCGACTTCAGGCTACCCATCACAGGGGAGAGTACGTGTCCTTCACGGACTGTGCGTCTGAGGCCTCAATCGACAAAAAACGCCCGAATGCTGGAAGCATTCGGGCGTTTTATTCTGACAGTCTGGAAATACTGGAAATAACCGTATCAGGCTGAAAAACCTGGCCGACTGGGACGGGTCTTTAAGGCATTAGCCTGGTCGTCACCAATGAATTCTTCAGTATCAGGGTCAAATGTCAGTTCACGTCCGAGCATCAGAGCAATATTGCACATATGGCAGGATGTCATGGTTCGGTGATGTGTATGCACATCAGACACTGGATCTGTGCGACTTTCGATACTGTCGAAAAAATTCTGCATGTGGCGTGTTGGTTCTCCACCATAGAGATCGGCCACCACGTCGTTGAGTTTCCGGTGGTCAGCTTCGGTTAATTGTTCAACCGGTCTGCCGACCATCTTCCCACGATTCACGAAGAAGCGACCTTCACTACCTTCAAACAGGATCCCGTTGCCTTCCTTGATCCTGCCGTCTTCAGAGACGTATTTGTCATTGACGGTCATCCTTGTGCCATTGGCAAAATCAAGTTCGATATTGAAATTCATGGCCGTGTTGAACACGTTTGGTAATGTTATTTCGCCCTCAAACCAACGATTGAAATCAAAGTTTTCAGGCACGCTGGAGGGAAAGTTTCCGGTTCCTTTGATTTTGACGGCCCCGGTGTTTTCATTTCCCAGTGCCCAATGTGCGATATCAATGTGATGGGCCCCCCAGTCGGTCATCTTGCCGCCAGAGTATTCAAAGAACCAGCGGAACCTTTTGCGACGCTCTTCCATGTAAAGTGCTTCGGGAGCCGGACCGAGCCACATGTTCCAGTCGAGCCCTTCCGGCGGTTCGGTGGCTTCAAAAGGACCACCCTCGGGTGCACCGCCGATTGCAATATGAGCCGTCACGTTATTGCCAATGTAGCCTTCACGAACCATGGCAATAGCTTGTAGGAATTTTTGATCGTATTCAGAGCGTTGTTGAGTTCCTACCTGGAACACGCAGCCGGTTTCTTTGGCGATGCGGCTGACCCGCTGGCCTTCTTCAATCGTCAGTGTGAGCGGTTTTTCACAATAGACATCTGCGCCGGCACGCATTGCCGCAATGGCAATAGGAACATGCCAGTGGTCGGGAGTTCCGATTGTTACGATATCCGGACTCGTCTTTTCAAGCATGTCCCGGTAGTCGGTGAACATGTACAGCTGGTTATCAAATTTCGCATTGAATTCTTGGTTATGTGGCTGGTCAACGTCACAGACTGCTATCGTTTGTCCCAGTTTTGAAGCCTGCATTGCTATACTGCCGCCTCGGTTGTAGCGACCGCGACTTCCCCCCACGCCGACTGAAGCGACTGTTTTGCGGTCGTTGGCTTCCTGACGCGCTCCCTGTGCTTTCTGCCAAAAGAGCGGCAGGGACATGGCTGTCCCTGCGGCGGTGGATTGTTTGAGGAACTGGCGACGTGTGTTGGACATGTGGATTTTCCGTGTGGAAGGAACGATGTGGCTGATGTTGGTCTGTTCAGGCTGCTGACCCTATGGGGCATGTGGATGAAACGCACAGGGCGCCGTCCTGGACAGTAGGTTAACGAATTAACATTACAAGTTTAACGGAACTCTGTCAGGGCTTCGACAGGACTGAATCGTTTACAGCTTAATAGTACAACGAATGCTGCACTCCGTGGCAAGCAGATGTTTGCGTCTAAGGCAATGGTCCGGCCGGTTGGGCGTCCCTTGTGTGTTTCCCCGCGCCTGTGACCTGGTATCTCCAGTTGTTGTGAATTGAGACCCGGTTGACGCAGGTTTGTCCCCCGAATATCAACGCCGGCAGCTGACTGTTCCACCGTAGAACGCTGAGGATCACTGGAAACATCAGTTTAATGGTGTCAGGTTTCGGTCTCTTTACGGAATAAATGACGTGTGTTCGTCAATGGAAAGACAGAACTCTGCGATCAGTCGGGCCGCATTCCGAAGATCCGACTCGTCGACAACTTCAACCGGGCTGTGCATGTAGCGGTTGGGAATTGTGACCAGCCCGGTGGCACAGCCTCCTCGGCTGATCTGAATCGCGGCCGCATCATTGCTGGCTGGTCGGGCCAGTGCATTTATCTGAACCTGGATTTCGTTCTTCTCTGCACACGAGGTGAGTAGTTCCACCACACGCGGATTGGCGTTTGCTCCGCGGACAATCACCGGACCTCCACCCAGAACGATTCTGCCAAATTCATTCTGGTCGATACCCGGGCAGTCAGTCGCATGTGTCACATCCACAGCAATCGCGACGTGTGGGTTAATGTTGTAGGCACTGGTGGTGGCACCCCGTAAACCAATTTCTTCCTGAACAGATGATACTGCAGTGACAGACGCTGCCGGACTTGCTTCCTGGATCATTCTAAGTGCTGTGAAAATAACCCAGAGCCCGGTTCGGTCATCCATTGCGACTCCGGACAGCCGACCATTTTGCAATTCACGAAGACTCGGTTCCGGCGTGGCCGAATCACCGACGCGGACAAGCTGTCCTGCTTCCTCGGCGGTGGAAACACCAATATCGACCCACAATTCGCTGATTGTGGGAACCGTTTTTCTTTCGGCCTCTTTAAGCAGATGGATAGGTTTTCGGGCTATGACACCCGGAATGGAACCATGCTGCGTATGAATCAGCATCCTCTGGCCCAGTAAAATCTGCATATCCCAGCCACCAACAGCATTCACTCGAAGAAATCCTTTGTCATCGATATGTCGAACGATGAGACCGATTTGATCGCAGTGGGCGTCCAGCAGGATTCTGGGGGAGGCCGTTTCATTAACGGTGCACAGTACGTTCCCGTGGACGTCGGTCCTTGTTTCATCTGCAAAAGGAGACGCAAATGTTCGGACGACATCCTGCACCTCCTGTTCGAATCCGGATGTTCCCGGGGTAGCCAGCAGGTCTTTCAGAAACTGATCCGGCATCATTTCCTCCTGTTCACTGATCGACGAGCGGATATTCGTACAAGCCCAATTGTTTCTCAGGTTCCATTGTTCCGTGCCGGCGACCACATGGCAAATGTTAAGAACCTGTGTCGATGCAGGTCCGCTTCGTTGAACCGCGGACTTAGATGTCTCACCAACACTCCGGGTGGAGTCATGAGTCCGGCAGCATGACTGTTCGTTGACCGTCGACGCACAGCCTTCCGGATGTGACCTGGCGAATTGCCTCAGGGTATGCGATCTGTTCCTGCTCAAACACCAGAGCAGCAAGTTGCTCTGGTGTTGCGTGATCCGGAATCGTGACGGAGCGTTGAACAATAATCGGTCCGTGGTCGTACTCGTTGTCTACAAAATGCACTGTGCAGCCGGATACCTGCACTCCGCGTTTTATGGCTGCCTGGTGGACTCGATTTCCGTAAAATCCTTGACCGCTGAATGCGGGGATCAATGAAGGATGAATATTGAGAACTCGCAGTGCAAAATCATCGGGGATTTTTAAAAGGCACAGAAATCCGGCCATCACGACCAGGTCGACAGACTGTTCTCTCATTCGATCAAAGACGGCATCACTGAACGATTCCACGGAATCAAAACGGCTACGCTGAAGGGTTTGGCAGACAAGTCCGGCCGTTCGGGCGCGATCGATTCCGATACAGTCCGACCGGCTGGCTAAAACCACAGGGATTTCTGCTGACAGGCTGCCGTCCTGAATTCTGTCTGCGAGATTGAGCATGGTCCGGCCGCCGCCGCTGATGAGAGTACCCAGGCGGACCGGCCGGTCGGTGATTTCAGGAAGTCGTTTCAAGTGAAAGTCCCGAGTTGTGCCGGTTTCAGAGACCATGTCGGAGTGATGTGACCTCAGTTTGCCGTTTTTTGTTCACGGTACACAGACAACAACGGAGTCCCGGCATGTGGAAACAAGGTCACTGGCAAACCGGGGCAGGGCAGCGGGATTGTCGGGAAATCGAGCCGCTGATTCCGGATGTCATACATCATAACCGGATGTGTACCGGGAAACCCGGGGAGCGTAACGACCTTCCTGTATGGATTCAAACTCCGGCCGGTCAGTAATACGATCCATCAGATTCCTTCTTTCACGGCGGTCTCGCTGCGCCCGTCCCCACAGGATCATGATGGTCAGAATGCTTACGAAACAAATCAGCAGCACGGATGTCCGGTCGGGGGCACGAGACTGTACTGCAGCTGCTCGTTGGGCCAGCCGTGAACCGGTTACCAGATCCCCTGATTTATGAAGTGCTGAAAGATGGCTGTCGCTGGGAGACCATTCAATTCTGTCAGCCAGGATCAGTGGAGCCACGCGTCGCGATTCCTGATCACGATAGACATACTGTCTGAATACGCAGCCTGTTACGCTGACCTGATCGATCAGGTCAGCATCTGTCGGGAATTCCTCAGGCAGCCCCGGGACGACGACTACGGCGGGGTTGTTTTGGGAGTCACCCGTGAACAGCCACAGCTCGTTCAGCCTGCGACCGTGAAACGCCGGATGTTTTGCAGAATAGCTGACCACATGTCTGACATGTCCACGCAGTGTCACGAGTTGACCATGCCACACATCCGGATTCATGAACAGATCCACATATGTTTCAAACTGCTGAAGGTTGTTCATCGCCTGGTCGTAGTGTTTTCCCCGTTCGGTCAGCAGATAATTCAGACGCTTCAATTTGAACTGGTATGTTGCCTCACTGATGCCGGCGGCCTCTCGCTGCTGAATAAGAACGGACCTGTCGGACTCAAATTTTTCTCTGACGTCCACCAGGAGATCTGTGAGTCGTGATTTGAGAAAAGTCTCTGCGGTCTGTTGTGGACTTTCGAGTGAAAATGCGTCCCAAAAACGTTTGCCCTGCTCGGTTCGAAATTGCCCGATTGTTTCCAGTGTGCTGAGTGTTTCGTAATACAGCCACGATTCTTCAGCGGTCAGCGGCTGTTGTGAGAGTGTGTGGCGTCGAATCAATGCCGTCGGCGGGCGTGCATCAAGTTCGCGGACCGAGTCACAGTAAATCAACGGTCGGCGATTGTCCCACAGTTTAACAACCCAGCCCTTTACCAGCACGGGGAGTGCCTTTTTGTTTGAGGGCCACGGGCGGATACCGGCATTTTCTCCGCAGGTCTTTTCTACGCTCGTGGTATGTAGCCGGGCAATTGGCGCGGTGCCGCCGTGAAGCGGAAACAGGTTTCCAACTGACAGCACAAAATCCTCCGGCTGAGCCTGTTCCGAGGGAGCAGGCATGATCTCTTCTGCCGGACGCTGAAGAACCCCCTGAAGTACCACAGGCTTACCAACAAAGTCCTCCGGATGATTCTGGATGTCGGCCAGAACCGAGTAGTCAGCGTTCCGAGTTGCTGTTTCTTCGAGGAAAGTCTGATCATCCGTGTTTCGGAACGGGTCTTTCTTTGGGCCTGGGTTACGAATCTGAAGAGTTCCGTTTTCCCATGCTGTCCGACGTACATCGGCGAATCGGTAAAACGCCATTTCCCATTGACTTATGGCTGTCTTCGGATTTTCGTCTCTCATCGCCTGTCGACGACGAATCATTTCGTCGCTCAGGTCCTGCCAGATTCGTTGCTCTTCAGTATTCAGACCGGGTTCCCGGTGCTGAATGAGACCAGCGTTCCGGATGACCAGGTCAATGGGAGACGCGCGATAATGCGTCCAGTCAAAACGGAATTCGTCAGTCGTATCATTCTGAGCCGAAGCTCGAATACCAAAAAGAAGAACGCAGACAACCGTAATCAAAACTTCCAGTTGCTGCCTGAGGACAGACGGTTTAACCCGACGAGTTGCACGTATACCAATGTTGACGGGGCAGACCGTTGAGGAAAGAATCGTGTTTAACCTGAACCCGCAGCACATCATTTTAACTCCTTCTGCCAGTCTAGGCAGTTTCATTACGGAGAATCCAGCCCATCTGTACAAACATCCATGCCGGGGTCACGTTGACACTCTTACGGCGTTGCTCGATAATCGCCTGACGGCGGCCCCGTTGAAACGGTGACGCTCGTACCGTCGGTACGGCAGAATTGCATCGGATGTTCTTTAAATAGCAGTGCAGGAACAGCGGATACCGATTGCTGAAGGGGAACATGACAGTTGAAACTCAAACTTGATGTTTCCAGTTAATCCGGATGTTTTCTGCGAGCGGCATGATTCATTTCAGAGTGAGATGATGTCTTTTTTGTACTCAGGAACATTGAAATGTCAGAAAATCTCCTGGAATTTACCGACGCCAATTTCGAAGCAGACGTGCTGAAGTCATCAGAACCGGTGTTGGTTGACTTCTGGGCTCCTTGGTGTGGTCCCTGTCGCATGCTGACTCCCATAATTGAAGAGCTGTCTGAAGAATATGCAGGCAAAGTAAAGATTGGAAAAATCAACACGGATGACAACCAGCAAACCGCGGTGGAGTATGCTGTCACCTCGATCCCAACGGTCATCCTTTTTAAAGACGGTGAGATTGTTGATAAGGTGGTCGGAGCTCCCCCCAAGGCGCATTTCAATACCATGTTAAACGGGGCAATCGGCTGATTTTGCCGAACTTTCGTGATGGTTTGCTCGCGGAGTCAGTGATCGACTCCCTCGACCTCCTGTCGTTTTGGCTAATGATCAAATTGGGCTGCAGTCGGAAGACGTGTTTCCTCTATGATCACTGAGGCCGTGCAGAAGCGAGTGATTCCTGTATGCGGCTGTTGTCAGCCTGGGTCATTGTCATTACAGCCAATGTTTTGGGAAGGAGTCCCGAAACGTGTCAAATGATGATCAGTCGGTGCCCGATCAGAGTGCCGCGATTCCGCAAGGCGGATCAGATCTGCCCTGTGAACCGCTGTGCGCCGATTCTGTTCCGGCAGAAGATCCGATGCAATTGCTGATTCAGGCCAGCCAGGCCGCAGAATCTTTGCATGCTCGTTTTGCTGAGCTGCAGACTCGTCAGACCGAAATTACAGGTCAACAGAGTCAGCTGCAGGCGGACCGAACGGCTTTTGAAATCAGAGCCGGCGAATTTGCGAAACAGGTGGCCCGTGATCGGAGCGAACAACGGCAAATTCGAGCACAACTCGACGATGAGACCGTCCGACTTCAAAAATTGGCGCAAAGCCTGGAAGAGGGACGTGCGCATCTTGACAGTGCCGGTCAGGATCTGGAGGAGGAACGTGTTCAGCTGCGGCAAAAACTCAGTTCTGAACTGGAACCTGACCGTGACGAGCTCCGTACGCAGCGGAAAACTCTGAATGAACAGCGAGATGCTCTGGAAAGGCGCCAAACCGAACTGGAAGCGTCTTTCGAGGAGCGTGAGTCACAGGCTCAGCTTGAAATTGAACAGGAACGAGAATCCCTGCGTGACCGTGTCCGTGAAGAATTTAGTTCCGAATTTAGTCAGTTGCAGCGTGAACAGCAGGAATGGAATGAACGTTGCGAACTGGAGCGTGATCAGCTGAGTGAAGAAGCTGAAAATCTGCAGCAGCAGCGTGAACTGTTGGGTGAGCAGATTTCGCACGAGCAGTCACGACTGCGGGATGAATTAGAGAAACGTCGTCAGACCCTGCTCACGGAACAGACGAATCTCCAGCGTCGATATCGTTTCCAGTTTGAACATCTCGCCCGTGCCCGAAACGATTTTGATGAAGAAGTTCGGCAATTCCGTCGCGATCAGCAGAGCTTCAGGGCTGAACGTCATGGTTTTCTGGAACAGCATCGAATGCAGTTGGGGCAACTCAGCCGTATCAGAACGCTGCAGGACGAAAGAGAAGCATCACTTGGACGCGAACTGCGATTGATCGAACGCAGTCGAACGGCGTCAGAGATGGATATTCGACGGCAGCAACGGCAGATGCAGGAACATCGGGATGCTGTTAATCAGGAACTGGACGAACGGTCTCGGCAGGTCGTTCTTCAGGAGGAATCGATTTCGCGATCGACACAGCGTCATGCTGAGAAGACCAGGCAGCTCAGTCGACTGAGATCCGATCTTGATGCTCAGCAGCGCGATCTGCTGGAACTGCGAATCATTCTGGAAGAAGTCCAGGGGACTTTGCAGACAGAGGAGTCGGCAGCCGAAGTAACTGTCCGGCAAAGAAAGGCACGCGAATCGTTACAGGGATTTTTTGACGAATTACATCAGCGAATCCGTAAGGAACGTCAGGAAGTTGAATCTCAGATCACTCAGCTGAAAGAAGATCGCGCCGCATTTCGAATTGATCGAAAACAGCTGGAAGAATGGTTCGAACAGAATCAGGACGCTTTACTGTCGACTCCCGCGATTTCACCGTCGGAACCAGCGGCCGAACAGGTGCAGCTGAAGAAAGAACTTGATGAATTGCGGACTCAGCGTGAGAGGGAGTGCATCAGATCGGAAACGAAAATTCGATCTCTGCTGGATGAACTGGAAAGCCTTCGGCGAAGTGGATTCGACCGAAGGCCGTCTGTCGAATCACTTGAAGATCTGCAGCGCCCCGCAGCGTGACCGCGGTGTTCTCTGTTTTACGGGACGTTGCTTCTGAAGTGAGGTTTGAACGCTGCTGGAGTCTGGGGCAGCCGGATGACGTGTGGTCTGGTGTTTCTGGCACAGGTGTCAGGTCGCAGTTCGTTTTCTGGACGCCGTCATCAGTGTTGTCCTGATATCAGTGTTGTCCTGATCGGGCCCCCGCTCGTTCAGCTGATTCTAAGCCCGAATCAGAACGGCGCTGGCCTGCCCCATACGGGTGACACTTGTCTTAAGGAATACTCGATTACTGGTAGGCTGGTTTTGTTCACTCACCACATTTTGAGGCGACAGCGGGTCCGGATTTCCACAGTTCAGCGTGCGAATGATCTCACCGTCCTGCAGTGTAAGAAGTGATGCTGCCAGTTCTGTCAGGGAAGATCCGCTGGCCGCGCTGCCAATATAACTCTTTGGCGCTGTCACCGGCGTTATGTCTGCCCGATCACCGAGAACGTTACGTACGGCCTGAGCTTCAAATAGATCACGTTTTGGGTGCCCCGATGCCCCGAGGTTGACGTGACCGAGTTCATCGGGAGTCATTCCGGCGGCTCGGAGTGCCGAATCCACTGCCTGTTCAACCGCTCGCTGCTCATCCGGCTGGCCGTTCAGTGACTGGACGCAACTGTTTCCGCAGCTAAGCACTGTTCCCAGGAGATTAGCTCCACGTTTCTCAGCATGCGCACGAGACTCCAGAACCAGTGTACAGGACGCTTCAGCCACGACTTCACCGTTACGGGTCGCGTCCAGTGGTCGGCAACGGGATTCCGGAGGTCCTTCTGCCAGAACGTCCCACTTGTATGATTGCGCCGTTTTGACATTGTGGAGCCGTGTTCCCGTTACGCCGGTGAGCATAATGTCAGCCCGGCCCCGCCGGATGGCTCCCATCGCTTCGCCAATTGCCAGCCCGCCGGCGGCTTCGTCGTGCGTGATGGAATTATTTGGGCCGCGGGCATCCAGAGCGATCCCGATGTGACAGCCAGGCATGTTGGGCAGATAACACAAAAGCCAGAGAGGCTCCATTCCCCGAAGTCCCTCTGTGCCCCAGAGATCGTAATCGAAGTTCCCGGAGTCATTGAGACATTTGGTCACTCCGCCTGCCAGTACCTCCGGGGGAGTCGACATCAGGTTTGCCCCGAAAGACACTCCTGTGCGTTCCGGAGCATAGGAGCCTTTTTCCAATCCTGCATTTTCCATGGCCTGTAACGCTGCAGCCACGCCCAGCTGAATGTCCCGACACATCAGTTTGACGCTTTTCCGTAAAGGGCGCAGATGCTTCTTTCGGGCGGTTGCGTCAGAGAACCCTTCCACTTCACCGCACACGCAGTCGGGCGAACTGATATAGGAAAGTCGTTCCGTACGTCGAAAACCAGGTACACCCGCTGCGAGTCCGGCCTTGAATCGATCGGCTCCAGTGCCGATCGGTGAGAACATTCCCACTCCGGTTATCACAACGTCGTCAGAGCCACTTTGCGTCATGATGGGTTAATCCGCTGCCAGCGGCAGCACAAACTCTTTTCAGAAGGAACACTGTCATTCGACGGGGCGACCGAGGATCATGCTGTGCTGCTCGCCGTGTTTACAATAATACGCACCCGGTCGGTCAGTTTACCGAACTTCCGTCGGTTTCCGAATTGAACACCACATCCAATTCTGACATGTCGACGATGTCAAAATCAAAGGTATTCTCTCAGCATACAATCTTCATTGTGACCTCCGCAGTTAATCTGCTGTTCAGCAACACTCCCGCTATTGTCTTTTCTGTGCCGTATTCTGCCGTATTCTGCAGTATTCAATAGACGGTCAGCCTGACGGGCCGGGTTTGCCCTGTTGAAGTTAACCGAAAGAGAAACTATTCCGTCATCGAAGACTAAGTAAAGTGCAGGAGTTTGCATCCTTAACCGCAGGTGAATCATAGAGAAATGATTCGCCTGTGGAGAAAATTCTCCTGAAATCATTACTGGCTTTGCGGGCCGTGTGAACGAGAACGTGTCAAAGCAGGGAAACGGTAAAATTCGTGTCAACTCAGAGGTTCACGAGCACATGGGCAAAGTCTGCCGTTCAAACCTGACCTGGAATTCTCTGACGTCACATGCTGTTGCTGCAGGCACGTCTCAAGCTTCCGGGACTCACGTTCCGGCGATGTCATACCGGGAGTTCCGGTCACTACAATTCGCTGACCGTACCAGATTATGATTTGGAGCCGACATATTCGATCACGTCTCCAACGGTTGCAATCTTGTCGTAGTCTTCATCGGGAATCTTGATGTCGAACTCGTCTTCCAGAGCCATCACCAGTTCGACGATATCCAGTGAATCGGCTTTGAGATCGTCAACGAACGAACTCGACCGTGAAATATCTTCCCGCGGAGAGTCGAGTTGATCACTCACGATTCCGATAATTTTTTCTTCGTTGGACACTGAAATAACCTCCGTTCAAATCCCGACTGTATGAGCTCGGTAAAGTGTTTGCAGGAACCAGGAATCAAGAGCCTTCGACGGCTGAGCGGACAATACGAAGCAATCCTGATGCGTCGGGGTAACCGAGTCCTGTCCGTTGAAGACAGGACGCACCGCAGACCGTGAAGCGTGCGAAGGCGACGAACATATACAGGGTTTATGAAAGCCTGTAAACCCGACGGTGTGCGTGAGATAGGTGATTCAGCGGTCGTTCAGTGGATTGTTCGTGCAGGTTGTGGTCCGAGTGCCGGACGGCGAAGTCAGTAGTCGGTCCCTGGTAACGTTTTTGCCACGGACGGTATTGAATTTCTTTCGATTCTGGAGGCAATCACCGCCAAAACGCCGTGTCGCACTCACTGTTCCGGTCGGCCACTCCTGTGGTGTAGAAAAAATGACCGGTTTTTACGGCACATCGCGAGGCAGGACCAGGCACCAGGCAAACCGGATGCCTGCCGGATTCGTCCTGTCCACTGGTGATAAAAATGTACGAAACCGGTCGCAGGCCTGACGCGATTTCGCAGTCCTGCCTGATTGTCCGGTACGGCCGTTGTTTTACGCCAGGCAGCCTAATCTCCGGTTTCGGAAAGAATTTCGCGAATGGTATCAGCGAGGACTTCAGTGGCGACTTCCGTCTGATCTCCGGAGTGCATGACTTTGACCTGCCATGTTCCGGCAGCTAACTCGTCTGTGCCGGCAATCAAAGCTAACGCGAATCCCCGTCGATCGGCATATTTGAGCTGACGACCGATCTTTCCCTCCTCCGGATAGACTTCCACACCAATTCCGCTGCCACGCAACATTCCGGCGGTTCGCTGATATTCCACCAGATGTTCCCTGGCAAACATGGTAATCAGCACATTGGCGGGTGTGGATTTTCCGGCTGTCATGCCAAGTTCGTCCATTGCCGCCAGCATTCGATCCAGGCCCAGGCTTGCTCCAACGCCTGGCAGTTGGCGAGACGTGAATTTTGATGCAAGATCATCGTAGCGACCACCGGAACAGACACTGCCGATTGTCGGAAGGTCATTGAGAATGGTTTCATAGATGGTTCCTGTATAGTAATCGAGGCCTCTGGCAATCGATACATCCAGACGCACACGGTCTTCCGGAAGTCGGCAGCCACGAACTGTTTTGAACAGTTCCTCAAGGTGACTCAGTCCTTCTTCACCTGTCGGACTGCCTTTCAGGATACCGTCCAGTTGTGAAAGGACAGCCTCGGGTTTTCCGGTTACCTGGGCCATATCCAGCACACCAGCGACGTCGGATGTGCTGAGTTTGACGCGCTCCTGCATCTCAGCGGCGACCGCGTCACGGCCAATTTTGTCCATTTTGTCGAGGCACCTCAGGATCCCTGATGCAAACTCCTGCAGCTGTCGTTTTTCCAGAAAGCCGTTAAGTACTTTGCGATTGTTGACTCGTACAGTAAAACGATCGATGCCGATGGCATCAAACAAATCGTTGATCACCAGCAGGGTTTCAATGTCGGCAGTATTACTGGCAGTGCCGATGGTATCAAAATCACACTGCATGAATTCACGGTAACGACCCCGCGCCGGTCGTTCACCGCGCCACACCGGAGCTATATGGTACCGCCGGAACGGTGTGCCAATTTCCTGAATGTGCCTGGCTGCATAACGGGCCAGGGGGACGGTGAGATCGAAGCGCATCGCGACATCGCGATCTCCCTGGTCGGTAAATCGAAATACCTGTTTGTCTGACTCCTCACCGCCCTGACCCACCAACACCTCTGCATATTCCAGCGCCGGTGTGTCAATCGGAGCGAACCCATAGCTGCGATATACTCGGCGTGCCGTATCAACGAGATACTCACGGGCAATCATCTGGTCGGGTAAAAAATCACGGAAACCTCGCAGAGGTTTAACATTTTTGCTGGCCATTGACGGTTTGTTCAATTCGCGGACATGTGAGTGGGGATCAACGGACGTTGCGTGACAGTTTAGCCATCTCTGGAAAATTGGCATTCATTCGTAGGGATTTTGGTCGAGATCCGCAGCGATCGATATCGCCAATGCCTTCCATTGAATCTGAATGGCCAAATATAGAGATTTGTTGCTCGGTAACTCAGCGGTGATGGTGCTGAGATAAATATTAGCCAAACCGACAAACAGTCCGGTTTCCTTTTCGGTGTCTCCCAGGTGTGACAACTGATGTTACATTGCATCACACACTTATGGGATGACGCTGCTGGTATGATATGGTCGTCGGAAGTGGTGCTGACGGTTACCATTCTGGTGATTGGATCCATCACGGGACTCTGCAGTATGCGGTCACATACAAGTTCAGCGACACAGCCCGAGTCTGCGATTCTTACAATTCCTGGAGATACGGCCGTTCCGATGACTATCACATACACATAGTAGAAAGCGAAGCTCGGGCGAATTAGCCTGTCACGGCCTTTCGTCTTACTGAGATCCGAAATTGAAACGTCCCGACCGGGCCGCCCCTGGCCGTTTTCAGGCTTCGGGCTTTATGGTCTTTGCCGCGATCATGAATCTCAGGGGGTTTTGTCGGGCACTGTGAGTAGCTCAGAAGGATAGTCCACCTCCACAAGGTACAAACCGTGTGCAGGAGCCGTTGTGCCGGCCATGCTGCGATTCTGACTCATAATGACTTCACCCAAATATTCTACAGATCGCTGGCCGTTCCCGATTCGCAGCAGTGTGCCCACAATGGCTCGCACCATATTGTAGAGGAACCCGTCAGCTTCGACTTCAAAACTGATAAGCGGTGACTGGGGTGCTTCGTGCGGACGGGCATCGGTGGGCCAGAAATCGACCCCGGTCCAAAAGACAGGAGCCGGACAACGCTCAATGGTTGCATCCATAATTGTTCGCTCACTGGTCTTTTTGTTGGGATAATTTGTTTCGAAACAGCGAAAGTCATGAGTGCCCCGCAGGGCCTTCAGGGATGCCACCATCGGCTCAATTTTGATTGCCCGTCGAGTTTGATACACGTGATGACGTAATCCCGGTGGAAGTACCGGGCCGTCCCAGATCAGATAGCGGTAACGCTTCCGCCTGGCAGAGAATGTGGCATGAAATTCATCGGAGACCCGCACCGATTTTATAATGGTGATGTCTTCCGGCAGGTAACGCTGCAGTCCGCGTCTAAACTGCTTTGCCGGAATCTTCGACTCAGTCCGGAAACTGGCCACCTGGCCAAGAGCGTGAACGCCGGAGTCCGTACGGCCGGCACAAAGAATTCGCACGGTTTCGCCTGTGAGCCGGGTAATCGACGACTCAACGCACTGCTGCACAGTGCGACCGTTTGGCTGTACCTGCCATCCGCAGTAATTCGTACCGTCGTAGGCCACGGTCAGCATGATGTTTTGCGTTGGCATGGGCATTCGACGCATCCCGGCGGAGGTATCGGCAATGTTCGCCTGTGGAGCATTTGACTCATCGGGAATTGCCATGTTGACAGAAAATCGGAGGCTGAGGTTCTCTTGCGGAACTCTGCACTACAGCAATAAATTGCTGATAACTCGTTGGTTCAGCTGGTCAGCACTTGAACTGACTCAGGGACCTGTACGCAATCACACGGATGTGACAATGCCTGGATTACGACACTCATCGGTAGGATTGTTGTTTCTGCTTTTCTTTGTCGGCCTGTCCGGCGCAATCATGTTTGTGGGGTGTTCCTCTGTACCGGTGACAGGTCGACGTCAGCTGTTGACGATTTCGGAGGCTGAGGAAAACCAACTGGGGTTAACAGCGTACAAAGAGGTTCTGGAAAAAGAACCTCTTTCAAGGAACGACCGGTACAATCAACTGGTGCAGCGAGTGGGAAACCGAATTGCCACCGTGGCCGATCGTCCGGGTTTTGACTGGGAATTCAAGGTCATCGAATCCGACACTCAAAATGCATTCTGTCTTCCTGGAGGCAAAGTCGCCGTTTATACCGGAATGCTGTCGGTCTGTCAGACGGAAGCCGGTTTAGCTGTTGTGATGTCTCACGAAGTTGCCCACGCCATCGCTCGTCATGGTGGGGAACGTATGAGTCACAAGATGGCGCAGAATCTGGGTCAGCAGGCCGTCGGACGACTACTACAGGATCAGGATGACCAAAAGAAAAAGATTGCCCTGACTGCGTTCAGCATTGGATCTGAATACGGTGCCATCCTGCCCTACAGTCGCAAACATGAGCTGGAAGCCGACTCCATCGGGATCAGATTAATGGCAGAAGCTGGCTACGATCCGTCCGCCGCTCCTGAGTTTTGGGAACGCTTTGCAGGTCTTAAGGGGGGAGACAGTCCCTTGGAATTCATGTCGACCCATCCCTCGGATTCCAGACGCTCCCAAAGTCTGCGGGAACGTTTACCTGAGGCCATGCGGCTCTATGAACAGGCGGATAAGAAATACGGTCTGGGAGAGTCCATCGATCAGTAGTTACCGGATGACTACGGTCCGTCAATTCCGGTTGCCCGTTGTTACACACACTCAAACGTGGGCGGTGCAGACGGCCATGGAACCGTCTGCATCGATATTTCCACAAAACACAGGCGGCGTGTTGCTGCGGACAGATGTTTTGGTGGACTCCAGGTGCTGGTCTCGGATGCCGGCAACTGGATTTGTGTGTCGGAATACTGAGTCTCTCGAGCCTTACTTACCAGCCAGTTGACTTTTTGATCTCTGCGACTAATCTTCGCGACATCATCTCGATGGCGCATCGCGGGTGGTGGTGTCAATTAGACCGCATCAGTCCGTGTCTTTGTTGTCACGGTGGTGGAGCAAAAGGTCCAGTTTGGGAGTGAAACGGTCAATTTGATCCCTGTCTGTCACATTTTGTCAGAACACAACGCGACACAGTCAAACGGAAAACGGCTTATTTCCTCATCGCAATCTGCTATGAAAGCCACAACATTCCAGGGATGGTGCCAGCCCCGGCTTGCCTCGCCGGAGAGAACCGCAGGATGGGAGCTAGCGCATGTCTAACAACGAGATACAATGGATTCGTGTGGAGGACACGTTTCAACCCGACAAAACCAGCGAACTTCCGGCACTGTTGGAACTGTTTGGCCGGCTGCAGGGAGCTGCCGTAAATGCCACGGATGTTCTCGAATTTCTTGAAAACCAGTGTGCTGTGTTTGCTGGTGAACTTAATGCAACCTGGCTGGCGATTGTTCGGCGAGTTCCTGGACCCGACTGGGAAACGGTTGCCGAGTTTGGTCGTGCTCCGGAGACATGTCCCTTTCAGCTTTGGGATTCTGTGTCTGAGCGGGAGTGTGTTGGTTTTCTGACATCCTCAGTGTGTCAGTTTGCTCTACCGATCACTGATTGTGGCGTAGGGCGGCTGATTGTGGGTTGTAGTCGCAGAAGTGTGGCAGAACTGGGTTTGCCCATAACTATGCTTGTCCGGGGCATGAACATTGCGATTCCCCTGGCGCTGCGACAGGGAGAGTCATACAGACAGGTGGATCGTTTGCGGTCCACGCTGGATATTGCATCACGCCTGTCCGTGAACGAGGAAACAGCGCCGCTGCTGGAACTTATCGCGGCAGAGGCAGCCCGACTGCTGGATTGTGATCGCAGCAGTATCTTTCTGTGGGATCGGGAAAGAGATGAGGTTGAGGCTCGACCGGCTCTCGGAGTCCCTGGTTCCTCTCTTCGGGTTCCGGCCAGCGAAGGAATCGTGGGCGAGACATTGAGAACGGGATCTGCAGTAACCGTCAATGACGCTTATGCTGATCCTCGTTTCAATCAGGCGGTGGATCGTGATAGCGGCTATCGCACTCGCAATCTTGTCTGTGTGCCCCTGAAGGACTCCGACGGCACAATCGTAGGAGCGTTTGAGGGAATTAACCGAAATCATGCCCTCGATTTTACGTCGGAAGACGTTGAATGTCTGCAGCAACTCGGTACTCAGGCCGCTGTTGCACTGCGCAACCTGCGGGAACGCAGTCTTCTTCATCGGAGTCGGGACCAGTTGGCAGAGCGGGTGACAAGCGCCGTTGAGATCATTGGCGAAAGTTCTGCCATTAGTGCACTTCGGGATACGATTCGTCGACTGGCGTCGACCGACCTTCCGGTATTGATTTTAGGTGAAAGTGGAACCGGAAAGGAGGTTGCGGCGCAGAGTCTGCACTATCAGGGAGATCGGGCTCTGTCTCCGTTTGTTGCGGTAAACTGTGCTGCTCTCACAGAGAGCCTGCTGGAAAGTGAACTGTTTGGACATGAACAGGGGGCGTTTACAGATGCTCGGGATACCCGAAAGGGTAAATTCGAACTCGCCGATGGAGGAACACTTTTTCTGGACGAAATTGGAGACATGAGTCCCGGTGGTCAGGCCAAACTTCTCAGAGTGCTTGAACAAAAACTGATCACACGCGTCGGTGGATCTCAGGCCATACCGATTGACGTCCGCATCATCGCGGCCACAAACGCGAATCTGCCAGAATCTGTGCGGGAAAAACGCTTTCGTGAGGACCTGTATTATCGATTGAGTGTGGTCACGCTGGACCTGCCGGCTCTGCGCGACCGACCTGAGGATATTCTCCCGCTTGCGGAATATTTCATTGCCGGGTTTTCCGCTCAGGCCAGACGGGCTGATCTTCAGTTTACCAACGAAGCCCGTCGTCGTTTGCAGACTCATCAGTGGCCGGGAAACATTCGTGAACTGCGAAATCTCATGGAACGTGTTGCTTTTCTGTGTCCGAACGACAAAGTGGATGTTGATGATCTGGCTTTCATTCTCAGTCCGGAAGACGAAACCGGAAAACTTCCGTCACTGGAACTGGGTCTCGAGAAGGCCACACGTGCATTTCAGAGAGATTTCATCAGACGCAGTATTCACCAGGTGAAGGAGAACATGACGGAGGCCGCCAAACTGCTGGGTCTGCATCGCTCGAATCTTTACCGAAAGATGAAACAACTGGGCATGTCTGAAGTGGACGGTGAGGAGTAATGTCTGTGGGGGCACTGCCAGATCAAACTCAGCGATCTTCCCGGGAACCTGGCGTCATTGCACAGTGGAGATCGAATCAACCGGGATTTTTTGGATTGGTTCTGAGCTTCATCCAGCTTCTGATGCACGGACTTTGGCTGGGGATTACTGAAAGTGCTGTCGGCCGTCGCGTATTCAGCGATGTGGCATCCAGTCCCGGGCAGCGCTGGCTGATCGTAGGACTGCTGATTATCAGTTGTGTCGCAACTCTCTCGGCACTGTTTTTTTCCATCTACGGCAGTGTCAGCGCTGAACCTAAAACTCCCGCCATTGTGGGGTTGATCCTGTCATTTTTCACCGGTGCGTTTCTGACCTTCGTGTTCCTGCTCACAGCCCTGGCCGCTGGAGCTCAGCAGTGAACAGTTCCACGCGTCCGCCGGATGCGAACGTCAGTGTCCGAACGGCTGCTGAAACGGCCGGCAACACAGTTGCTACGATCGGTTTAATTCTCACATTGCTGGCCGGACTGTTGTGTGCGCTGTTGTTCGTGGCCGCGACTCAGCTTCCGGAGCAGAATGATTCATCAAGGTTATCTGAGGGAATGCCTGGAGATGTCCGGTCAGGCGGCGGCAGCGGTCAGGATTTGCGGTCAACTGAGGTTCCTGAATTCAATCCGGAAATGGACGAACAGTTAGCGGTGCATGCGGAACTCACCAGGGCAGCGCTTGAAGGGCAACGTTTTCAGGTGTTGCTGCTGGGAATTGCGACATTCGTACTGAATCTCACGGGACTGGTGTTGTGTGTGATCGGTTTGTTTGTTCCAAATCGACCGAAGACTGTCGCGATATGCGGGACCGTCCTTTCGGTGCTTCTTTTTGCGGGCGTCTTTGGCGTGATCGCGGTAGGAGCATTGCTTGATCCGGTGACCACCGCTGCAGGTTGAGGTGGAAAGTTTCTGTGAACCGGGTAGATGTTCGTTGCCCGTTACAATACCTGTGGTGGCACTGCGACTGCCCGGATCCGCTTGCGGCCTTTGGGTCCCGAACCGACTTCACGCCGGACGTCCGGAGAAGCAACAATCCTCAGGACAAACATCATGATTCGCCGGAAACCGGCCGATCGCTTCCCGTTCTGTGCCGCTGAGTCGCTCCTGAAACAGTTTGCGTACCATCCTGATGAATTGTGGGTGGATTCCCGGGGTGGAAGCACGACGCATATTGATGTTCAGGCGTTCACAGACGTTGCGAGCTTCGGTGTCCAGATCGAACAGGACTTCCATGTGATCTGAGATGAAGCCAATAGGTGAGAGGACCAGATCGCAAATGCCTTGACTGTGAAGTGTTTCGATGAAGTCGCAAATGTCGGGATCCAGCCACGGATCCTGAGGGCGTCCGCTGCGACTCTGGTACACAAGTGCCCATTTGTCTGTCGGCAGATCCAGATGGTTTGCGACCAGAGAGCAGCTTTCACGCAGCTGTTGCTCATAGTCACAGGCAGCGGCCATCCCGCTTGGAATGCTGTGGGCTGTGAATACGACCATCGGCAAATGGTTGAGATCCAGTGCGACAATTGCCTGATGAACACAGTCCGCAACGACTTCGATGAAATCCGGATGGTTGTAGAACACTCTGAGCTTGTCGACCTTGATTTCGTCCGCGTCAACTGCGGATCGGAATCGGATAACGTCCTCACGGTACTGACGACATCCCGAATAGCTGCTGAATGCGGACGTCACGAAACTCAAGACTCGCTTTACTCCATGGTCCTGCATCTCCTGGAATGTTGCATCCAGCATTGGGTTCCAGTTGCGGTTACCCCAGTAAATAGGAAGATCGATATGGTGTGTCTGTAGTTCCTGCTTCAGAGCGGCAATCAGGTCACGACACTGTTGATTAATGGGGCTTATCCCGCCGAACTTTCGGTAGTGGTCGGCCACCTCAAGCAGACGTTGACGAGGCACGTTACGACCGCGCAGTACATTCTCAAGAAAGGGAATGACATCGTCCTGGTGTTCCGGACCACCGAAGGACTGAATCAACAGTGCGTCATAATGTTCAATCTGCATCAAATTCCACCTGACGGCAGCTTAAGGGAACAGCATTCCTGCTGCCGTAATTCCTGCAGGGATGCTTTGAGTGCTGTTGCCGGGACCTGCCTGGGTTGTTGCTCCCAATGTGAACAAACATGGCTACTGTTGATTATCGACCGACGTGTGGGTACTCTCCCGGACTTATTCCGTCGGTCTCTTTCATGGTTCTGCCGGAAAATAATCTCTCTGTACGCAGACATTTTCAAAATGTCTGTCTGTCGAGTACGTCTGTGGTGAGTCGCATCGCCATTGGTATCTGAGAAGACGGTTGGTGCGTGTGTGACGCAGCGACGGTACGGAGCCTGTACATTTTTGAAAGTTCCGGAACAAAATGGGACGTTACACAGGTCCAAAGGGACGCATTAATCGACGCCTTGGCGTCAATGTTTACGAATCCAGTGGCAGTATCAAAGCGCTGGAGCGAAAAGAGTATCCGCCGGGCATGCACCGCCGGCGAAAAAAACCAACCAATTATGGCATTGGTCTGGCGGAAAAACAAAAGATCAAGTTTTTTTACGGACTTCGTGACCGACAGCTGAACCGGTACTTTTCCAAAGCTCGTCGCATGAAAGGCAATACCGGTGAACAGCTCCTGCTGATTTGTGAGGCTCGGCTCGACAACCTTGTGCGTCGGGCAGGGTTTACCCTGACGCGTCCCCAGGCTCGACAGGGGATCGTTCACCGTCACTTTCAAGTCAACGGGATTACTGTCAATACACCCGGCATGATGGTTAGAGCAGGCGATGTAGTTTCACTGCGAAGTCGTCCCAATGTGCAGAAGCTGTACAAGCAGGTTGTAGAATCATCTACAGCTCCACAGAGCAACTGGATCAATTTCGATCCGGGAACATTAACGGCTACTGTTACTGCTGCCCCAACATATGACGATGTCACACTTCGAGTGGATGTGGGACAGATTGTGGCGTTCCTGTCGCGTTAATGGTCCTTGGGTTGCGGAAGCACTGGCATTGAAACTGCGTGATGAGAATCACGCAGTTTCAGTCAGCGACCCCTGTTCCGTACGAGGGCTGTGTCGTAACGAAACCGGTAATGCGGCTTCACAGCGAGCACGCAAAACAGGCATTTCTCGCTCCGGTTCACCGATAAACTTTCCGGTTCTGTTATCCTGGAGTCAACCTCATCGGAGGTGTGGCTTGGTCGCAGACGAGCGCACCATGTTATGAGCCTGGTCAAAGAGGCTGTTGAGTCTCTGTAGTTTCGTCACGTCCGTCGGTCCCAAAGAATAACGCTTTGGTGACGCGTTTGCTGTAATCGGGGGCGTTGTGCCGTCGGCCGGCCATCAGGGAACACTCACGGTTGATTTGCGTTCTGCACATCAGATATCTGGTTTGGCTGCCGGGCCGGCTTCGGATCTCCGCAGAGATTGATACTGTTAGCCGGTAAACAGATCCTGTGTGACGATTATTTGCCTGTTCTATACATGCAGAGTGGCAACGCATACCATTACGGTGTCTGTGGCGAGACTAGTTGGATACCAAAGAATCCGTCGGATTACGTTCTGTCTCTCATCCAAAGTGGGTTCTGATCTGATGATCCAGAAGGAACAAGCGTGGATTCGGGGTAATGCTGTCACCTATCCGATCTCACGGCAGGGTGAGATTCACGTTGGGCGATCAATTCAATGCAGTCTTCGATTATTTGAGGACACGTCTGTCAGCCCGAAGCACTGTGTGATCGCATTTGTCAACGGA
Organism: Fuerstiella sp.; assembly: GCA_022447225.1. Classification (NCBI taxonomy): domain Bacteria; kingdom Pseudomonadati; phylum Planctomycetota; class Planctomycetia; order Planctomycetales; family Planctomycetaceae; genus Fuerstiella; species Fuerstiella sp. Next base: position 29,174 of record JAKVAZ010000012.1, read on the forward strand.
CGACTGGAGGTCACAGACCTGAACAGTCGCACCGGGACAACAGTTAACGGTAGACGAATTTCCGGTCCGACACAGCTTCAGCATCAGGACACAATCAGCATTGGTGAAACAGAATTGACGGTTTTGTTTGAACTGAATCGGAATGATGGGACCACGCCTCCGGAATTCACTCTTAAGTCCTGATGTTCCCGGACCCGCGGTGCGCAGAGAGGTGTGGTGTTGGTCTGTGCTTTGATCATTGTTTTTCCTGTATCTGTTCAGGAAAACAGGACGTTGCCCGATTCGCTCACAACTGAATTTTGGTATTTCTTTCGGCGAGGGACGGTCCGATTACTTGTACCATTGCTCGCCATCACGATTACCGACATCATTTGTGAAGCCGTGGACGACAACGAAGCTGCCTGTGCCGTTTACATGTCATGGTTGAGTGTACACAGCGGCGACCTGAGCGTTGATTCACAACGCAACGGTAGTGCGGCTGTGGTTGACAATGGTTTCGTGAACCCACGCTGGTTTTTTGGATCTCGAGCCGTTTAAGCACCCCGACGTCGTATCGTTGCGTATTGACGGTCATCCGAGTGATTGCACCTGTCGGGGACCGAAGCGTTGAGTTCAGGATCCCGTGTTCCGTGATGGTGGTTTCCACGCTGTAGTTACGGTAACGCCGGCTGAAGCTGGTCAACTCCAGCATCAGACTCTGAAACTGGTTGTGAAACTCCGGTGTCCGGTCCCAGATTTCCCGGTTGTATTCAAAGAAGGACAACGTGTCGGCGCCTGACAACATCACCTGCATTGCCATGACGCGAAGTTCATCAATCTCCGGAAGTTTGCCATTTGGTGGCAGGAGCCACGTTTGCAAAATGACCACCAGGGGTAGTTTGCGCCGAGCAATCTGCATCATTCTTTGGCTGCGCTGGATCATGAAGAACACATCGTCAAGCGGTGCTTCACCCAGGTCGGGATAGGGCATGATCCGCATGACATCCGCCGCTTCGTATAAATATGAAAAATAGTTGTAATAATCCTCATCCCAGCCCGCCATCGGACCCCAGTGAGAGATTTCCAGACGCGTGCCGGGCATCTCCTGTTCGAATGCGGGTTTCAGTTCGTTGTAAAGATCAACGTAAAAGCCAAACGGAGTGTCAGGCGCATTTCGGCCCGGTTCGTCCATCACACTGAAACCGATGAGTCGATCCGGTGCAACTGCCCGGGCGCGTTCCAGTCCGGATTGGATTTCGTCAGGCTTGGTGTCCTGTGTCCACCAGTTGGCAAGCACCACATCCAGCCCCAAAGAGGTGGCAGCCGAGTGAAGGTTTGGCCGGTCCAGTATGACCTGAGTGAATCCCATCGCCTTGAGGTCAGCGAGTGCCTGTTCCGAACGCGGATCATACATTTCGAACCGTTGCGGAATCGTTGTCCGGATTGTCACATCAACATATTCCGCATTGTTGCGTTGTCGAATTTCCGCCGGGTCAGTGATTTGATGTGCCGAATCAGGCTGCTGATCGGCTGCAGACAAATCTGTGGCTGCCGCCTGTCGATGTACTGTGCTGCAAACCGCAGACACAAACAAAACGCAGAGAACGGTCCTTCTACTGTTCAATCGCAGCTCATTCAGTTTGAGAAATCCACCGGCTGACCTGGTCCGCCACCATGACACCGTCGGATTTATCAAGGGCACACTGTCACTTCTGGATCGGTTTCTGAAAGGAATCACACGGTCTGGTCCTGTTGTGTATACTACAAAAGTTCGAATTGCGCTCGATGCGACAAGGAAGCAGATGTCTTCGTCCACTGTTTGGACGAGGGCGAAAACTTTGGGATTCGGTACTGATTTAATATCAGGTAACGGTCGACGCTCTGTAAATTTCTTTGTACGGAGAGTGGTTACAGGTTCGAGATTTGAAAATGAAGCTCTCAGCGTATTCGGAAGTCAGCCTGAGTAAAGTTAAATGAATCTGCCGACAGGCAGAACGGGTTTCAATATGGCCTTTAAAGTTGTGTTGATCGGTTCCATTTTGGCACAGCTGGTCGCCACATGTCTTTCTTTGCGGATTAACGCACGTTACCGAAGATATTCTGCGTGGGCTTTGATTTCTGCGTCTTCCGTACTGCTCGCAATCATGCAGTTCGCTGTTTTGCTGATCTTTTGGGAAACAGACGGTCCACTGCAGGCAGACGGGCAACTGCAGATCGGTATCTCGTCTTCGGGCTGGGTCTCCTGTCTGAACACGTTGATGGTATCGGCTTTGTTGGCGTCTGTTCTGTTTCTGGGAGGAGTGGCACTGATCGAACCGTTGTTCATCGGTGCCGCAAAAGCGGAATCGTTGCTTAAGAAGGAAAAGAAGGAACTGGAGTCGGTCGTCCGGGCAACAGATGCTGAACTGCGCCTGGCACAGCAGATCCAGCAAAGACTATTGCCCCGCAGATCTCCGGACATCCCGGGATTTGACATTTCCGGCCAGTGCACGGCTGCACAATGGACGAGTGGCGACTACTTTGACTATATCAAAATGAACGACGGTACTCTTTGTGTCGTGATTGCGGATGTTACGGGGCACGGAACCGGTCCGGCGCTTCTGATGGCAACTACCCGTGCGCTTCTTCGCGCATTGGCCCAGGCCTCATCCAACATTGGTGACATTCTCAGTTCGGCCAATCGCTCGCTGTCAGACGATCTTGAACGGGGTTGGTTCGTTACCATGTTTGCAGCCGGTATCGAGCCGAAAACTGGGACACTGGTTTACAGTAATGCCGGGCAGAACGGATATTTCTTCACAGAAGACGGGAATGTGAGAACACTAGGGATGGAACGGCCTCCGCTGGGAGTGCTGAGTGATGCAGATCTGAGTACGGCTGACTCGGTCCAAATGAAGAAGGGTGACTCACTGCTGCTGGTAAGCGACGGAATTCCGGAAACAAAATCACCGTCCGGAGAATTGTACGGTCACAATCGAATGTTTGAGTGTTTTCGACAGAACCGCGAACAATCTGCGGAGCAGATTGTTCGGGCGCTCATCGACTCGGTGCGGCAGTTTGCTGATCATGCCCCCCAGGAGGATGATGTGACTGCCGTTGTTGTGGTTCGTCGCTGAGTTTAACTGCCCCGACGGACTGGGTTTTCGTAATCGGGGCGAGGTCATCTGTGATGCCTCAGGGGAGATCGGTGGTGACGGCGCTGGCTATTTGCCAGACTCCATGCCTGTCGCAGGCCGCATAGTACATCCGATATTTCTTCCGTCCGATACGGATCAGCGACATGTCTTCCGCATGAACGGCGTCCAGTCTGCTTCCCTCGTATCCGTCACCTTCAATAACACACGCTGCTCGGGTCCACGTCAGACCGTTGCCTGAATAAGCCACGTGAATTCTCGACCTGTAACCTGCCATGTCGGTTGCAATCGACGCCGAAGCAAAGGAGTCGCTTTTTCCGCTGGTGACGGCATTACTGTCAAGAGCTGGGTGCAGTGGTACCGCCGTTCCCGGTGGGACGTCCTGCCACGCAGAATAGAACATCGTCCAGCGATCGTCGGCATTCTGTGGAGCGATGACTTCGGCAGCTGTGATCCCTGACGTGTCGAACTCTGTCTGCTTGTCCTGCATGCGAAGACCTGGCTCCAGGGTGAAGTTCAGTCCGTCAGCTGTCATTGCGCTGATTACACTCGTAGAAATGGGTGGTCCGCTTCCCATACCATCGGCGCCGTACTCACGTTGAAAACAGTACAGTCGACCACGGCCGTCCGGAAGATGCAGGTATCTCGGACCGCCAACGCCACCAGGTGTCTGCAGTCGAATGCCGTTTTCTAATTCCCAGTGAATCATGTCTGTTGATACAGCGCTGCAAATCACAGTTGGTCGATCGGCTGAACCGCGAGATTCAACGTACATTCGCCAGTAATCACCACAAGGTGTGATCGTTGGTGCGAGTAAACGCAGTGACATGTACTCCAGTTCCGGCCGTGGCGCCAGACGAATTCCCGGCTCCGGACGAAATGTCAGCCCGTTGTCCGAAACCGCACTAAGAATATACCCCTGACATGCGGGAAATGGTTTGCCCGGTCCCACTGCCGTGTAAAACAGTCGATAGCCACCAGTCGGAACACGGACAATACAAGGGGCCTGAAGCTTTGAGCTGTCAAGTTCCCGGGAACCCGCGAGTCGAGCACCAGTTTCTTTTTGCCAGTTCTTTGTTACAGGCATATTGACGAATTCGTTTCGTTCAAAGGTACGGGCGTGAAGTCACGTGGTCCGCATTAAAAGCTGGCAGGTTTGTTTACTGAAAAATATTTGAAGAAATGCATTCCTGCCCAACCGTACAGTGGAGTGATAGCATGCTGTTAAGCGTTCGGCGAAGTTTGTTACATGTTACCGGTCAAAACCGGTCATACTGACCGTGAGCACTGCAAATTTAGAAGTCGCTTCCGTCATGGTAGAAATGTCCAGCGATCAGGACTCTGATTTCCTTATAAATATGGGGAATCCTGACAGTACTCTTCGCTTCCTGCTGGTTGAAGACTGTGCCACAGATGCGTATTTGATCCAGACACATCTCAAGAATGGTCTTGACCTCCCCCTTTTTGTAGAGCGTGTCGAAACCCTTGCTGCTGCAATCGAATCTCTTGCCGGGAGACGCTTTGATCTGGTGCTGCTGGATCTGACACTGCCGGACAGTTCAGGAATTGGAACCTTTTACAGTGTATTGAAACACACGAGAAATGATCCGGTTCTGATCCTGAGCAGCGATGAAGCGGGCGAGACTGCAGTCAAAGCGGTTGGTGATGGCGCTCAGGATTATATTCTTAAACACGAACTCAGTGCGCACACGCTGGCACTCGAAGTACGGTTTGCCATTGAGCGGAGCAAACGGATCGGAGCCGAACAGCAGCTTGAAGTTGCCCACGAGCAGATTCGGATTGCTCGCAAATTACAGAAAGGGCTGTATCCCCTGTCAGCACCGACGTGTGACGGATTCGATATCGCGGGGGCTGCCTGGGCAGCCGAGCACGCCTGCGGTGATTATTATGACTTCCTGCCCATGGGAGGTGAAAATGTGGGGGTCGTTGTGGGTGACGTCTCAGGCCATGGCCTCGGGCCGGCCCTTAAAATGGTCGAAGCCCGAGCAGCCCTGCACGCGTTCAGTGAATATGAAAACAACCTTGGCAAACTGATTGCCGGGGTACACCGTGTGTTCTGCGGCGGACAGCACTTCGCTGAGGGTGGTCTCTTTCTCACGTTGTTTCTTGGACGCCTGGATACAGCGAAGCGTGTTCTTCATTACTCTTCAGCCGGGCATCCGGCATTTCACCTTACAGCTGACGGAAATGTTCACACTTCGGTACGGATGGATTACCCTGTTGGAATTGTTGACGCAATGTCGGAACAAGATGATGAAAAAATTCTCCTGAATTCCGGTGACATCGTTGTCATTCCGACAGATGGCTTTTATGAGGCGGTGGGAAAAGGTGAAAGTTTATTCGGGGTCGATCGCATGATGGATGTTGTGAGAAACAATCGCGATCAAACTGCGAACGGTATTGTTCGTGCGATGTACACAGCGTCATGCAGCTACACACCGGAAACCCCTCAAAAAGACGACATGGCGGCAATTGTTATTAAAGTGCTATAAAGTTCTTCCGCAGTGTTAATGTTCCAGATTACGCAACTGTTGCAGATTAGACTTAAGACCGTCGATACCATGATGGATCAGAGTTCCAACGTTGATCAGCCGGTAGCCCTGCTCATACGCCTGTCGGCACTCGTCATGTGTGATAAAGGTAATGCCGGCTGACTTGCCGTGCTCTCTAACCTGTTTCGGAAAATCTGCCAGATATTGCTGCAGCCTAGGATGGTTAAACTGACCAATTACTCCCAGTGAGGCTGAAAGATCGGCGGGCCCAGCAAACACCACATCCACACCGTCAACTTCGGCGATAGCGCCAAGATTTTCTATACCGGCCGGTGATTCGACCTGCACAACGACGCAGACCTCTTGATTGGCTGCAGGCAGATAGTCGTCCCAGCTGACGTCCATCAGAGTTGTCCACAGTGGTGACACACCGCGGGAACCTTCCGGTGGATACTTGGCGAACTCGACTGCTCGTTTTGCTTCGTCGGCAGTGTTAATCTGAGGCACCATAATTGTGTCCGCCCCAATATCGAGCGCTTTCTTAATCCAGATTGGATCCAGTCCAGGAACCCGCACCATTGAAGCGCAACCCGCCTGACGGCAGATGATCGGCAGCCATCGGATTTCATGTGTTCCGTGTGGGCGGTGCTCCAGGTCAATCCACAGGAAATCAACATCGCAGTCTACGGTGTACTTTGCAACCGCTTCGGACGCATCTGCCAAGTGGGCTCCCCAGGCGGCACCACCGTCTTTTAGACACTGCTTGACGCGATTTTCAAACATTGAAAACTCCGAATTCACTTGATGGACTGAAACGTGTGTTACCTGCACCAACGGTCCACTGTCGTAAATTCCCGGACATTCGTCCATCGTGCGGGGCAAACTCGTGCATCGTTGTTTTGCCGACACGTGTGCGTTAGTCTGAGTCAGGATCAGCAGTTGTTGTCGGCAACGTATAACTTTGAGGAAAACCTGATGCCCATCTCCGTGAATCGGCGTGATTTTCTGACCCGTAGCAGTCTGGCTGGGGCTACTGCAGCATCAATGTGGTATTTGAATCCAGGGCCGGCTGCTGCTTCCGTTTCGTCGCTCGAAAAACTTAACATCGCTGCAATCGGAACTGGTAATCGGGCAGGCAGTAACATCGCCGGGTGCGAGAGCCAGAATATTGTCGCGGTTGCTGACGTCGATGCCGGTTTTCTGGAGGCGGCAGGCAGCAAATACACGGGCGCCCGGTGCTACCGTGATTACCGGGTGATGCTGGAAAAAGAATCAGACAGGATCGACGCGGTGATTGTGGCAACTCCCGATCACACACACGCCCCGGCAGCAGCAATGGCGCTGCGTATGGGTAAGCACACCTACTGTGAAAAGCCGCTGACTCACACCGTATATGAAGCCCGTGTCTTGGCGAATCTTGCCGCAGAAAACAACCTTGTCACCCAAATGGGGACCCAGATTCATGCCGGAGACAATTATCGTCGGGTTGTGGAATTAATTCAAAGCGGAACGATTGGACCTGTGCGGGAAGTGCATGTTTGGAAGGATGTGGATTACAGCACCGGACGTTTGATGAAACGAGACAAACCGGCGGGCCTGGATTGGGATTTGTGGCTTGGCCCGATTTCCCGACGGGATTACGTCGAGGCAACAATCAATGGTACACACCAAACCATCGCGCCATTTCACTGGCGGTGGTTCTGGGACTATGGAAATGGAGGTCTGGGTGACTTCGGTTGTCATTTCATGGATTTGGCGCACTGGGCTCTTGACCTGAAACATCCGACGTCCGTGGCAGCAACCGGCCCTGCGCCTGATCAGGATGCGACGACCTCCGGCATTGTTGTGAAGTATCAATATCCGCAGAGAGGAGACAAACCGCCCGTAAATCTGACCTGGTACGATGGCCCCCGCAAACCCGATCTTCTTGCTAAGTACAGAGACAAAAACGGTCAGCCGCTGGACTGGCGCGGTGGACAGTTGTTTGTTGGCGAACGGGGGGCTCTTATTTCAGACTATGGTACGCATATGCTGTTACCTGCAGATTCGTCAGTAGAGTTCCAGCGTCCTGAACCGTATCTACCTAGTTCAATCGGTCACCACAACGAATGGATTGAGGGCATCAAATCCGGTGGACCCACAACCTGTAATTTCAGTTATTCCGGGGCGCTGACGGAAGCTGTGCTGCTGGGAGTGGTTTCGTATCGCAGTGGCGAAACACTGGACTGGGATGCAGAAAATTTGAAAGTTAGAAATTCGCCCCGGGCGCAGCACATGATCCATAAGGAGTATCGAAAGGGTTGGACGCTGTAACGTTTCATTGAGACGACCATCTGGGTCTGGCTGTGCCACAACGTTGAATCGATTAATCTTTGTCTGATGGAGTCTGACGGGGGTTTCTGTGGTGTGTTACTGAAACAATCCGGCACAACAGAGAAACGAACAACTGCCGACGGACGCGGCAAGTGATGAAGCGGTCAAATACAGCGGTTGCCGCTTCCGACCGGTCTTTCGGACACAATGTCAGGTCCCGGACTTTTCCGGCCGAGACTGCCAACAAAACCATTCCGGACAAAACTTATGCAGTTATTTGATCGACGAGCCTTTGTTGCAACTGCCGGCAGTCTGACGGCCGGTCTTTCGGGCGTCAGAGCAAACCGGTCTGCTGACCGGATCAAAATCGGACAAATCGGTACCGGCCACGCGCATGCTTCGGGTGTGTTTTCACAGCTCAAACAGACTGATGATTTTCAGATCGTTGGTGTTGTTGAAAACGATCCCATGCGTCGTCGTGCGTTGGGTGAATCGTATCACGATATAAAACTGGTCAGTGAGGATCAGCTTCTGAATACCAGAGGACTGCAGGCTGTTGTCATTGAAACGGAGGTGGAACATCTTTTACCGACCGCGAAGAGGTGCGCTGAAGCCGGTCTGCACATCCATCTCGATAAACCGCCTGGAGAAACGCTTGAAGGATTTCAGACCCTCGTTGAGATGATGCAGCGGCAGGAACTGCATCTTCAGTTGGGTTATATATACCGCTACCATACCGCCTTTCAGTTCTGTTACAGGATTATTAAGGAAGGCTGGCTTGGTGATATCTTCGAACTGCACGGGGTGATGAGCAAAAAGGTGAGCGCTTCGTCGAGAACGTATCTGTCGCGGTTTACCGGTGGTTCGATGTTTGAAATCGGCTGCCATCTGATTGATGCGATGGTTCGGGTTCTTGGCCATCCTCTCAAGACGACTGCATTCTCCCGTCAGACTCATCCTGAACAGGACTCTCTGGTCGACAATCAGCTTGCTGTATTTGATTATCCGAACGCGATTGCGTCCGTTCGCAGCGCTCTTGTTGAATACTCCGGACAACAACGGAGACAGTTTACGGTTTGCGGCGAATTTGGCACCTTTGATCTTCGGCCGCTCGGTGGTCACTCGTTTCGCCTGGCTCTGGAACGTCCTCGCGACGGTTACAAAACCGGTTATCAGGAGGTGACCGTTCCCGGAGGGCCTGGCGTGTTTGTGAGTGCGTTCCGTGACATGGCATCAATTATTCGCCAGGAAAAGGAGACCGACTATCCTCTGTCTCACGAACTGGCTGTGCATGAGGCGACGCTGCGGGCCGCCGGCTACAGCATTGCAGATCAAAGGTGAACCCGTCGACTTCGCGATTGCTTAGAAAGGTCTGATTCGTTGTCTCGATCCTGATGGCGACAACCGGAACGTGTATTACTCCGCGAACGGCATTGAAGGTAGTCTCAATTAGGTTGCATTCAAGGGCAGGACAACTACCGTGCCGGTCTTCCATCGCGAAGACACAACTCGGGGATATCGATTGTGATCAGCTCAAACGAAGACCGCATTGCAGTTGTCGCAGGTCTGCGAACACCTTTTGCCCGACAGGCGAGCCACTATTCGACACTCAACGCCATCGATCTGGGCAGAATGGTGGTCTGCGAACTGCTTGCCCGCACAAATATTGATCCTGACAGCATCGACCGGATTGTTTTTGGTCAGGTAGTGGCACTCCCCAAGGCGCCGAACATCGCCCGCGAAATTGTGTTGGGGACTGATTTGCCGGTGACATGTGATGCTTACAGTGTCTCACGAGCGTGCGCGACCAGTTTTCAGTCTGTGTCCGCGATTTGTGACAGTCTTGAGGTCGGAGATATTGAAATTGGTCTGGCCGGAGGTGCTGATTCGTCAAGTGTTGTACCGATTTGCTTCAGCGACAGGTTTGCTCTGAAGATGATTCAGGTCAGTAAACAGCGGTCCGTGTTGGGTAAATTAAGAGCGCTTCGAGGCACACGATTCCGTGATCTTGCCCCGGTGCCCCCGGCGATCGCTGAGTACTCGACAAACCTGCGAATGGGCGACAGTGCCGAACAGATGGCCAGGGACTACGGAATCACTCGGGACGATCAGGACCGGCTGGCACAGCGTTCTCACCAACTGGCTCACCAGGCCTGGGAAGATGGCAGACTGGACAAAGAAGTAATCGCCGCTTATCCCAAACCCTACAAAGAGGTGTTCATTCGTGATGAGAATATACGCGCCGATTCCACGTTAGAGAAACTCTCATCCTTGCGCCCTGTATTTGATCGCAGGCACGGTACTGTTACCGCCGGCAACAGTACGCCACTGACGGATGGTGCATCCGTACTACTGCTGATGAAGGAGTCCAGAGCAAAGTCGCTTGGTTATGAACCGCTGGGCTATATTCGCCAATATGCGTTCACTGCAAACACCGTTGCGGCGGATCTGCTTATGGGGCCGACGCAGGCATCTGCGAAGGTTCTTGCCAGAGCCGGTATGCAGCTGACCGATCTCACGCTGGTTGATATGCACGAAGCGTTTGCGGCGCAGACGCTGGCGAATCTGACAGCATTCGGTTCCCGGAGATATGCGGAAACCTTTCTGAATCGAAGCCAGCCAATTGGTGAAATCGACATGAATCGATTCAACGTACTTGGCGGCTCTCTTGCTTACGGACATCCGTTCGCCGCGACCGGCGGCCGCATGATCACGCAGACAATTAATGAACTGAAACGTCGTGGCGGAGGAGTGGCGCTCACAACCGCGTGCGCTGCCGGTGGACTGGGCGCTGCCATGATTGTCGAAGCAGAAGCGTGATCTGAGCATTCAGGAAAGACCTTATGGACACGTTGACCACAACGCTGGACGATCAGGGAATTCTCACCGTCGCGATTGACGTGCCGAACGAATCGATGAATGTGCTGAATCAGGCCCTGGCCCAGGAATTCGATAAGCTGACTGCCAGAATAGAAGATGATAATGGGATCCGTTCCGTAATCCTGATCAGTGGCAAGGACAATAGCTTCGTCGCCGGAGCGGACATCAAGATGCTGCAGTCTGTCAGAAGTTTCGAAGAAACCCGGCAGCTGATTATCAATGGGCATGAACTTTTCCAACGAGTTAGTGAGAGTTCCAAACCGTTCGTTGCAGCCATTCACGGCCCTTGCCTCGGTGGTGGTCTGGAACTGGCCCTGGCATGCCATTACCGGATTGCCAGTGACGACACAAAAACAAAGATTGGGCTGCCTGAGGTCATGCTCGGACTTTTGCCCGGAGGTCGCGGTGCATCACTGGTTCCTCGGATGGTCAATCTGCCTCAGGCGCTGGATCTGCTATTAACCGGCCGGCAGCTTAATGCAAAACGAGCCCGACGTCTGGGACTGATTGACGAAGTGGTGCCGTCCGCAATTTTGAAGGACGTTGCCCGAAAGACAGCATTAAATGCAGTACTGTCAACAAGGTCCAAACGCAAACAGTCTCTCAGGGACAGAATATTAAGGATGCCCGGGGTCCGCGGCCTTATCCTGAGAAAAGCTCGCCAGCAGGTAATGAAAACGACACGAGGGTTGTACCCGGCTCCGCTGGCCATCCTCGAAGTCGCTGAGACCTCATTGTCATCTTCACTGATAGAGGCTCTGGAGGTCGAAAGTACGCGATTCGCTGAATTGGCGATGTCTGCGGAAGCGAACCAGCTAATGAATATTTACTTCGCGTCCAATGATCTCAAAAAAGAGCGTTTTATCGAATCAGATGTTAATGAGCGTCAAGTGAACCGAGTGGGAATTCTTGGCGGAGGTCTCATGGGGGCCGGTATCGCACTTGTTTCCATCGATAAAGCCAATGTTGCAGTCAGAATGAAAGACATTCGACACGAAGGAATTCTTAGTGCCTGTCGACACGTGGATACCTTTTACAGCAAACGTGTCAAACGCAGGGTTTTGTCTCAGGAGCAGGCGAAGAAACGGATGAGCCGTTTCTCCGGAACGCTGGATTACAGTGGCTTCGATCGCTGTGACCTGGTTATCGAAGCTGTATTCGAAGACTTAATTCTGAAGCAGCAGATGCTTTCCGACGTGGAGATTCTGGGAAATGAAGACACTGTCTTTGCGACTAACACGTCGTCGATTCCTGTTGCAGAGATCGCCGCAAATGCGATTCGCCCAGGTAATGTTCTGGGGATGCATTATTTTTCACCGGTCGAAAAAATGCCTCTGCTTGAGATTATTCGACATTCCGGCACCTCGGATCAGGCAGTAGCAACAGCAGTCGCCTTTGGCAGGAAACAGGGCAAGACCGTTGTGGTGGTCAAGGACGGTCCCGGTTTCTATGTGAATCGTATTCTGGCGCCTTATATCAATGCTGCGATGCGCTGCGGAATGGATGGGGTCCCGTTTAATAAAATTGATCAGGCCCTGGTGAATTTTGGATTCCCCGTGGGGCCATTCAAACTGCTTGACGAAGTGGGCATCGACGTCGGCAGCAAAGTACAGCCCATCCTGGAAGAAGCGTACGGAAGCCGCATGCTGGGCAGCGATCTGCAGAAGAAGCTGGTTGAGTCGAATCGTGTCGGTAAAAAGGCAGGAAAAGGTTTTTACCGTTACGACAAACCGAAGAACAGCAAAACAATTGATGAAACGATCTACCAGGAACTGGGTATTAGTCCCCACAAACAAATCTCAGAATCACAAATCGTAGACCAGTGTCTGTTGATGATGCTGAACGAAGCCGTCTTTTGCCTGCAGGATGGAACTATCTTTTGCCCGCGAGACGGTGATATCGCCGCCGTCTTTGGTATCGGATTTCCGCCGTTTTTGGGAGGCCCTTTCCGTTACATGGATCAGCGGGGACTGTCAGTAACTGTGGCTGCTATGAGAAAGCTGCAAAAAAATGTCAGTAACCGGTACGAACCGGCGCCACTCCTGATTGAAATGGCTGAAAAATCTCACAGTTTTTATGACGACATACAGCCGGCAAACCACCAGCAGAAGGACGTTTGATTGTGAGCGTCTGCCCGAATGGTTTTCCGCTTTGCTGTAACGGTCACATCCATGTTTTCTCCGATGTTTGCGGCTGCCCAGGCATCCCTTCTGTTTCGTCTGATTGGTGACGTCATTGTGAATAATGAGCCTGTCGTAAATATTTCCGGACTTCCGGCTGAAAATCCGTTCTCGATGCCGAGCCCTCTGCCGTTTCATGCGCCGCCCTTTGACACGATTCGGATCGAACATTACCAGCCGGCTTTCAACAGCGGCATGCAGCAGCAACGTGAGGAGATTGCTGCTATTACGGCACAGGCCGAGGCTGCGACGTTTGCCAACACGATCGTGCCTTTCGAAAAGTCAGGAACGTTGCTCAAACGCGTTCGACGGGTGTTTTTTAACATGACATCTGCTCACACCAGCAGGCATCTGCAAAATATCCAGACTGAGATGGCACCTCTGCTTGCCGCCCATTCCGACAATATTCTGCTGAATCGTGAATTGTTTCAACGCGTGGAAACACTCTACGAATCACGAGAGTCAACTGGGCTCAGCAACGAACAGCGGGAAGTTGTTCGACAGCACTATATGGCGTTCATTCGCGCCGGCGCAAGACTCTCTCCCGAACTGCAGAGTCAGATTCGGTCACTGAATGAGCAGCTGTCGACGTTACAAAACAGTTTTGAGGACAATCTGCTGGCGGTTATGAAAGAACGTTCGGTTCTTGTAGATGATATTGCTGAACTTGATGGCATGTCAGCCGGAGACATCGCAGCTGCGGCGGAAGGTGCACGTGAGCGTGGCTTTGAGGGCAAATATCTTCTGGAGATAACCAACACCACACGTGTTCCGATTCTGACATCACTGAACAATCGTAAATTACGGCAACGAGTCTGGGAGGCTTCAGCCAACCGGGCGACGGGTGAAAATAACGGTATCGACAATCGTCCCCTGGTGCTTGAGATCGCTCAGCTGCGTTCGGAACGAGCCAGACTGCTCGGCTTCGAAAACTACGCCACGTACCAACTGCAGACTCAGATGGCAAAAACGCCGGATGCCGCACGCCGAATGCTGACAGATCTGGTACCCGGAGTCGTGGCGCGTGTTCGGGAGGAATCCAGGGAATTGAGAGACATGATCGCGAGTCTTGGTGCTGACCATGCTCTGCAGCCATGGGACTGGGAGTACTATGCAGAACGGGTCCGCCAGTCGCGATTTGACGTCGACGAGGCTGCTGTGAAGCCGTATTTTGAACTTGACAGTGTGTTGGAAAACGGTGTGTTCTTCACGATGGACTGCCTGTTCGGTATCAAATTTCGCGAACGTAAAGACCTGCCGGTCTATCACCCGGAAGTGCGGGTGTTTGATGTGCTGGATACGGACGGAAGCCAGCTCGGATTGTTTTATATTGATTTTTTTAAACGTGACTCGAAACGTGGGGGTGCGTGGGCGAGTTCATGGGTAACTCAGTCTCATCTGCTGGAAGCAAAACCTGTGATTGTCAATGTGCTCAATAATCCGCGACCGGCAGCGGAAGCACCGGCATTGATCAGTCTCGACAATGTCACCACGTTGTTTCACGAGATGGGACATGCGGTGCACGGACTGTTTTCTGATGTGACGTATCCGTCGGTTGCAGGAACGTCTACACCGCGTGATTTTGTGGAATTTCCGTCGACGTTTGAAGAAGACTGGTGCATTCAACCCGAAATTCTGAGCCGCTATGCGCGGCATCACGAAACGGGTGAATCGATTCCTCAGGAACTTCTGGACAACGTGGTTCAGGCCAGCCGGTTTAATCAGGGGTTCGAGACGCTGGAATATCTGGCTGCTGCTATTCTGGATCTGGAATGGCATTCCCTGAATCCGGATGAAATTCCCGATGATATAGAATCTTTTGAAGCGGTCACACTGCGTAAATATGGTGTCGATATACCTGCTGTGCCGCCTCGATATCGCACACCGTACTTTGCTCACATTTGGGGCGGGGGTTATGCGGCCGGCTACTATGCCTATTTATGGAGCGAAGTCCTGGCGGCCGACGCGTTTGCGTTTATGCAGTCCGGAGGCGGAGCCACGCGTGCCAATGGTGACGATCTCCGGAGAGAGGTCCTTTCCCGAGGCAGCAGTCGGGATCCTATGGAATCCTACAAAGCATTCCGGGGTCAGGAGCCTGCTGTTGATGCTTTGCTGATCCGACGAGGTCTGAAGTAGCCATCCGTTTCAAACGTGGGGCAGGACTGTGCGACGTTCCTGTTCACCGCTTGGGTGGCACCCGGACACAACACCCCGGAACCGAACACGGAGGATCGTTGAGCAGTTACTGACGGGAGCGCGAAGTCCCGTTTCCGTCCTTAAGCTCCTGCCTGTTTCGGCCAGCTGCTGAACATCGTTGTCCGGTCTTCAGCAGGGGCACTCGGTTAAATCAGTAATTCGGCAGCAGATTTTGAATCACTGTGCGAGCATGGGGTCCGAGGGTCCGGGGCAGCAACGGATACGGCCGTTCTTTCTGTAATGAAATCAACAACCGAGTTGATCGTCCGTCTGTTCAGGGTCATTGTCAGCTGCGTGACTTGACTGATTCAGTCTGTGTCAACCGGCGGAGAGGTAATCTGTTGGGATATGAGCAGTTTGCCGTCGGCAGGGGCTGTAACAATAGTCATTGTGCTTTCACCGACGACCGGATCTCCGTTTTCCAGGATTGTTGCCCGCAATGTTAACGGCATATTCACCGGTCCGGCATCCTGATCGACGTCAAGAAGTAACCGACCGGTGTTTCGGTCCGATGGTACGGTAACAGGACTCACATTGAATCCTTCAATATGAGCTGGCACGATCAATTCGACTGTGGCCGGCAGGTCGAGATTAGCGCCCCGCTGAATTTCGAATTCAATTGCGTTTTTGGAACCGGACCGGACATAGACAGATGAGACTCTGGAAACAATGTCGAGCCGCGGTGCCTGTACATTGATTGGGGCCTGCGACTCTTCTCCATCTGTGAATGCCACCTGGTGATGATTTCCGTTTTCGTCAGCGACCTGACCAATCCCCATTACCAGGACCCGCCGCAAACTGTCTCGTGACATATTGGGGGGCAGATAAAACGGAAATTCGAATTCGCTGAGTCCGGCCGGAACAACAAATTCGCGAACATTTCGGATTCCCTGAAGATGTCGACGCTGCCGATCTGCAAGTCGGACAGTAATTGGACCGTCGTAACCGTTTCGCTCAACCGCAAACGGATGCCAATACACGGTTCCGGCATTGGCGAAGGCAAAATAGGGGCCGCGGTTTTTGAACTTGAACGGTGTGGGAATGGTGATGCTGAACAATACCGAATCAACAGGTGTGTCCGTATTTGATGTTTTCTTGATTGCCAGTCGGGTCACTGAGTGACCGTTAAGTCTGTGCGTGCCGTGCAGACGGAGTCGATGGCCTCCAATGGGTGCCGTCATTGAAGGCTTCAGTTTAATTGCAGTTTCATCCCTGTCGGCCGGAATCAGCAGATCACCTGCTTCCGTATCCGGTGGCAGGCCGGACAGTTCAATTGTCACAGGACCGGTCAGTCCGCCGTAACGCTCAATATGGATCGGTAGGGTTACCTCACCGCCCCGTACAGCAGTCGGCGCATCGTTGTCAAAGCTTAAATGAAATCCCGGAGTTGGTGAGCCAAGCTGCAGACGGTAGCCGAATGCCGGACCTCCGCGGGTCAAAAACTGATCACGCACCCGCAGCCAGACGACACCATCCTGTTCCGGATTAAACACAAGTAACCGGTCTGATGAAATCGTGTTCTCTTTGAGAGTTTGTGTGTCATTCGGCGCCAGGACGGTTCCTTGTCTGTCTACGATCGCCAGATCCGGCAGCAGATGTGAGCCATACCGGCCCGCGGAAAGTCTCAATTCGATTTGTCGATCCGCCAACGCGGCAACTGGCCAGAAGTCCACATCCCCTGGATGGTCAATGCGGCCGTTGAGCACCACGGGACCGGCCATGGGTGCGTTTACTAAAAGGGAATCATTCGGTTCCACTTCCAGTCGCTCCGGAACATCACTGACCTCAAGTCGTACAGGCTGGGTTATTCGTCCGTTGATTGTGAATGGGTGTCGGATAAATTCGGTATGTGACTTATCTGGTGTCAGGGCGAGCGACATCCTGTGTATTTTAGTCTGACCGTTGACTGGCATCAGGCCAACTTCAAACTCGGTCTGCGCATCTCGTCTTCCACCCAGCGGATAAACCCAGGAAGCATGCACCCCGGGCCGAACTGTGAGACGATAGACGCAGGCTTGGTTACCTGCATAGCCGACATCATGCACGTGAACTTCGTGTTCCTGGTCGGATTCCGCCAGAAACTGGATGACGGGATCAGTACCTTGCGTTCCAATGTCGTCTGCTATGAGCTTGCCGCCGGAAAACACGGCGATTCGGGCGTCGAGCGGCGAATCGAATGATTTGGCATGTAACTCAATGGTGTAGATCTCTCCACGTCGGGCGTCGAATGTCCAGATATCGAGATCAGATCGTGGGAAAATCCGACCATTGGCGGTCACTGGTACATCAATTCCAACCGGGAGCGGATCTCCATCAATTTCCTGTTCGACGACTTCAGGCAGGTCGCCGATGATAAATGTTTTTGCAGCGGACGCACCCTGGGACGTCCAGACTCGCCAGTACTGAGCCCCAACAGGTGTATCGTCGGAAATGGTGGCAATGCCCTGATGGTCTTTGGGATATTCATCAGGTCCCAAAGCTCTTTGGCCGGTCAGTAGCTGCCCGTCAAACCAAACCGTGTTCCCGCTGCGCAGACGTTCCGGCACGTGAACGGACGTTCCGGACATTTCAAACCAGGGATCGTTCAGTAAAAACAGACCTCCCACATTGAATTCAACGGTTTGTCCGCGTTGAGCGCCGGCAGGAAAGATATAAGAGGCAGCTGGACTGGACGTTTGTGCGTTTACAACCCCTCCGTATATCAGGAGCAGGGCAGCAACAAAAAAATGATTCAGGCGGTTGCACATAAGTTGAACTGCAACGGCCAGCCTGCTGAGTTAACAACACCTGGCCGGCAATCGAAAATGCTACAGTAGTTTGCTGATCACATTGCCGTCATTGACGATCTTAAACGGTCTTCCTTCCGCTGAAAGGAATTCATCGTTCGGGTCGATTCCCATTGAATGGTGAATCGTCGCCGCGAGGTCCTCGGGACCATGCGGGTCTTCGACAGGTTTTGACGCATGGGCATCAGTTCGGCCAATGACACGACCACCCTCGACACCACCACCCCCGATGGCCACTGTGAATCCGGGACCCCAGTGACCACGGCCTCCTTTTCCATCAGTTTTTGGCGTGCGACCGAATTCTCCGGTTACCACGACCATGGTTTTATCCAGCATTCCACGATCGGCAAGATCTTTGAACAATGTTGCCATTGCGGAATCAAGTGCCGGCAACAGGTCGTTTCTGAGGATTCGAAAATTCTCCTGGTGCGTATCCCAGTCAATATGCTGGATTGTGACACAACGCACACCGGCCTCAACCAGACGTCGCGCCATCAGACAACTCTGGCCAAGTGTGGTGCGACCGTACTCCTCCCGCATGCGGTCAGATTCGGCGTCGATGTTAAACGCTCGCCTGGCTTCTGCCGAGGCCATCAGTGCAACAGCCTTTTCACGGTAAACGCTCACAGACTGTGCTTTACGATTATGGGCTTCCTCTGCGGAACGCTCGAACCTGGCAAGTCGTTTTCGCAGCCCTGCTCGATCATCCAGTCGTGCAGGTGAAATTTGCAGCGGTGGCATCAAGTCAGGAACAGAAAAGTTCGGAGCGTTCGGATCGGCCTGAATAACAAATGGTGCTGAACCCGGACCCAGATAGGCTGACCCGGCACTCTTGTGCATTTTCGGAAGACACACATATGGAGGAACCGAACCACGCGGTCCTTTGCGATTTGAAATGATCGAACCGTGAGACGGTCGTTCATTATTTGGCAGCAGTTTCGGATTAAATGCCGGAGTCGGATGATAACCGGTCAGCATGTAATGGTCGGCCAGGCCATGACTTGAGTTGGGATGAGTAAACGAACGAATTAGTGAAAATTTGTCCTGTTGCTGTGCAGTCAGAGGCAAGTGCTCGGTGACCTGGATTCCAGGTACATTTGTCGAAACGGGTGAGAACTCACCGCGAATTTCCATGGGGGCGTTTGGTTTCATATCGAACATGTCAATATGACTGGGGCCACCACGCAGGAATACGACGATCAGGGAGACATCATCTTTGTCATTGTCCACTCCCGCAGCACGGTGCTCGCTGGCGCGCGCCTGAGTCTGCATCAGTCCGCTCAGGTTCCATCCAGCACCGAACAGGGCCGCACTGCCGACGGAAATCAGGTCGCGTCGGGCAATTCCGTCACAAAAATTTGATGTTTGATGTCTGATACCTGACAAGATCCGTCTCCATAGGAAGAACACGAAGTGTATCCGGATATTCGTCTTTTTACTTAGCCGCGACTCATCCTCATTCTGCCCGGCTCAATCAATCGAGTCGAAACTGATATCATAGAACGGATTGACCGTATTAGAAAAAAAGAAATCGGAGTATTTGGTAGATTCACGGCGTCAGACGGGCAAACCGTAATACCAAGCAGAATTTACCCCTCTCCACCAAGTTTACCGACAAAAACTGCTGTCGTGGCCACTTTCCTCAGCAAATTGTGTCAGTGATTGAATGAAAATTCCAGCGAGTTGAGCAGACTCCACGTCAGATCAACTGCAGAGTCGCGTCGAGATCCGGAGTGGACCGTAAAATAATCGTCGACGACCCGTCGCTCTGCAGCAGTCGGGAATCGGCTCAAAAATGTTAAATACAGCTCTTCCACCAGGCGGCTGTTCTCCGGAATCTCGCGAACCAGTCTGGAAACGGTCCCTCCGTGATGGGTCAATCTGGCATATATCTTCGGTGAGTTCATGATATGCAGCACCTGACTGATGCTGGGTTCACTGACGCGTTCACACTCGCAGGCTGTTTTGCGCTCGGGGCGCCCGAATAGACGCAGGAACGGATGCTGAAGTTTGCTGTCCCAAAGTTCAATGGCACGGGTGCCGGCGGATGCACCGTCGAAACGAGCCGGAATGCCGGTCGTCTGGGTGATGGCGTCCAGCAACACTTCCGCGTCAAGCGGCTTGAGAAGTGCCCGGGACGCATTCTGAACGTCGGTTTCGTTGGTCGAATTTGTACGTGCGGTGCGCTGGTAGGCCTGAGATCGGGTTATGAGACGGATTAGAGATTTTATGTCGTAATCATGAGACTGCAGCCAGTCCGCCAGTTGGTCCAGCAGCATACTGTTTGACGATGGGTTTGTCTGACGTACGTCGTCGACGGGTTCCACTAATCCACGTCCGAGAAAGTGGCCCCAGGTTCGATTGGCTAGATTACGTGCAAACCACGGGTTGTCAGGAGCCGTCAACCATCTGGCAAGACGCTGACGGAGATCACCGTCAGCGGGCGCTGCAGACCCCCATCCTCCGAGTGGCTGTGCGGACACTTCTTCACCCGTTCGCGGATGAATTGTCTTCACCGTCGTGTCCATCACCAGCGCATCACCGGTCGGGGCCGACTCTGCCCTTACCCTGGAAAAATAGGCGGTCATGCCATAGTAGTCCTGCTGGCTCCAGCGGTCGAACGGATGATGGTGACACTCCGCGCAATCGATTCGGATCCCCAGAAAAACCTGTGAAAACGCACTGGCCCGGTCACCAGGTTCGACGACGGCCTTGTAGAAACCACCCTCGGGCGATTCGTCCAGTGGGCCGTCGGCGGTCACAATGGCTCTTGCAAATTCATCCATTGGACGATTGACAGCAAGGCCGTCCCGAATCCAGCGGTAGAACGCGTAGGCTCTTCGATGACCCAGAATTGCACGGTCGACGTGCAACAGGTCTGACCACTTTAGTGCCCAGTAAATTGCATATTCCTGCCGATCCAGAAGTTCATCAACGAGCAATTCCCGGCGACGTGGATTTTCGTCAGTAAGAAATCGTCGGGCTTCCTGTGCGGTTGGCAGTGTGCCAATGATGTCAATATAGACCCGCCTCATGAAATCGGAGTCATTGACAGGCTGTGACGGCAGCAAATGCAGCTTTTCCAGATTTTTATGGACCAGCGTGTCGATGAAATTGTTTTCGGGAAGCGTAGGATAGGGAACGACAGGAGTGGCCTGAGGTATATATGTCACGAATGTGTTGACGGCGCCAAGATAGATGGCCATGACCGCCACCTGACCAGGGACCATCCCGATCGTGATGCGTCCATTCCTGTCGACGGTTGCCAGACCATCGTTATTCGAGCGATACCGAGCCATGCGGGTCACATCTTTGCGGCTACCGTCATCAAAAACAGCCGTCACTCGTAACTGCTGTGATCCGTTCATTTTGATCTGACGCTGGCCAGGTGTAATCTCAATGCCTGTGATTCGGGGCGCGTTCTCATCACGAAACGGAGCACCTGCTTCGACCCATTTCAGCAGATTCTGATAGGCATCACTTTCCGGTGTGATTCGCTGTCCGCCCGTGTGTGCAATGGTTTGTGTTGCCTTGAGCAGAAACAGACTGCGGGCAGGTGCAGCCAGTGACACACGCCGTCCTCGTGAACCGCAAACGAGACCCTCAAAATCGGCTCGAGGATCGTAACCGAATACAGAGAATTTCAGCCCGTTTTGTCCTTCAGCTTTCGCATGGCAGGCGGCCATGTTGCATCCAAACCTGGTCAGGGATGGTGTAATGTCGTTTTCGAAATCAAAAGACTCTGCGCGGTCCGATTCGCGGACCACCACGTCAACCAGTGACGTATGTCCGGCAAATGTCACACGGACCTGACCACTGCCGTCGGAAACTGCCCGCAGGAGTCCATCATTCGTAATTGTCGCAATCTCAGGCGACAGGGAATCGTAGTCAGCGGTAGCTGTTATGTCCTCAACGCTTCCATCCGTGTTCCGGGCGTCAACCAGCAGTTGATAATTCGCCCGCGGACCATTGAGTTGTACAACCTCAGGGTCGGTGACAATTTTCACGACATCAGCGTTCACACCGCCCGATGCAACGGTCGCTATGCTCAGCTGTACCAAAATGGCGGCTGAAAACCAAAGATTCGTATTCATCTGAAATTACTGGTTGACCCAGGACATCAAAACGAACGTCTCAGCTGAAGTAACATCGATGCCGGCGAAAAAAACCTGACGATTATCTTACACGTTCAGGACGTCCATCGGCAGTCATTTTTTACGCGGTAGCCTCTGTGGGAGTGTAATTCATGAATGCTTTTTGACATACCTATGTTGGGCCAGGTCAACGAGTGTTGCCATTTTTCATCTCCGTCAACAGAAGAAGGGGTGTTTTGTGTCCGGCTGATAAAATGTCTGAGCCGGCCGAAACGGGGCATCACCGGCACGATTCAACAGATCAGCTCACGCGCAGCACCCGTTTGCTGCAACTCCAGGACGCCGGCAAAAGAGGACGGCATGCTTTCTTTGACTGAGGTTCGTTCATGACGGTCATCAGAGACTGAGGCTCTGTTTTCGTCTTTTGACTTACAAGCATCAGACGCGGTAAACTGTGTTCTTCAGACGTGGTGCCGTTGAGCCGGTGTTGAGGGCCAACGTTTCTCTTTCTGAACTAATTTCCGACACATCGAATACCGGAACGTTACCGAACATGAATTTTCAAAAGGATCAACTGATCACTCTGGTGACCGACATCTTTGCCGCAGCGGGTTGCGGCGCTGATGAAGCGTTGAGAGTGGCCGAACATCTGGTTGGCGCGAATCTGGCGGGGCATGATTCGCATGGTGTGATTCGGGTGCCTTCCTATGTGCAGTGGCTGCAGGACGGTAAGGTGATTCCCAACCAGTCGATGCAGATTGTCACTGAGAACGATGTCCTTGCCGTTGTCGATGGGCAGTTTGGTCTTGGACAGATCATTGGTGAACAGATGACACAACTGGGAATCGATAAATCGTCAACACATGGAGTGTCCGTCATCGCCCTGAGAAATTCCGGGCATCTTGGACGAATTGGAGACTGGGCCGAGATGGCAGCTGACGCCGGCCTTCTCTCTCTGCATTTTGTCAACACCAGTGGTGCCGGCATGTTGGTCGCACCGTTTGGAGGAATTGACCGACGGCTTTCGGCAAATCCTTTTGCGGCTGGTGTTCCAACCGGTAGCGGTACTCCGTTGATTCTGGATATGTCGGCATGCACCATTGCTGAAGGCAAGATTCGTGTGGCGCTCAACAAAGGTGAGCCCGTTCCCGATGGCTGCATCATTGATGCCGCCGGAAACCCCACAAACGATCCCGCGGCGTTCTACAGTGAACCGGGCTCCATTCTACCGATTGCCGGTCATAAAGGTTCCGGGCTTTCAATGATCATTGAGATGCTGGCGGGTGCCTTGACCGGAAGTTCCTGTACGAATCCGGAGCACAGCTGGCGTGTTGTAAACGGGATGTTGTCAATTTTTATGGATCGTAGTTTCTTCAGTTCGGACGATGAGTTCGTTCCGGAAGTGTCCCGGTTCATAGAATTCGTCAGGAGTTCGCGAACGATCGATGAAAACGGTGAGATTCTCATGCCGGGTGAGATCGAGCAGCGCATGAGGAATCATCGTCTGAAACATGGAATCGATCTGGACGACACCACCTGGAGCCAGATTTGTGAAACCTGCGGGGTCCTGAAGGTCAAACACGATTTTGCACCATCAGACGTGTAGGAGATGGTCAATCGGCGGATGCTGAGTTTTGCGCCACCTGCTTTACCGACAAGCTGACTGAGACGAAGCGATGATCGGAACCAACATCCTGGCCAGTTGTGTAATAGACGTCAGTCAAATCATTGGTCATCAGCACATGGTCGATTACAAGGCCGAAAGGAAAATATGGAAACCGGTGATACCACGTGGGAGACCACATGGTTTGTGTTCCGGCACGTCGGAGAGCAGCATTGTTCAGGAAGGAACTGAAAACCGGTGACCATGGTGTCAGATTCAAATCACCCATCACCACGACCGGCACATCGGGGAGAAGATGGCGATATTGCCGCACGTAGGTGCTCAGTCTGTTCAGGTGTTCGTTTCGCTGGTCATAACCCATCGAACTGATCGGTGGCGGTGGATGAGTTGCCAGGATGTGGATTTGACGCCCGTCGCAGCTGATTGACGCTGAAGCGGACGGGATGCCTTCCGTGATGAATTCGTCGATCCGTGGATCATTCAGGGGATGTTTTGAATACAGCCCAATACCGAAGTTTGCAGAATCCTGCGGCGCTAATACTGAATACGGATAGATCTGAGCGAAGTCGCCGGCCAGTTGTTCCCTGAGGTTTGTACTGAGTTCCAGAACGGCAATTACGTCAGCACTGCCGGCGATAAGCTCCTCTTCAATGTCTTTGTTGCGTTGGTTGCCGGTAAGCACATTGGCCGTCGTGACCGTTAATAGTGGGGGATCATTCATTGCTCCGGTTGTCTCAAATCTGAAATCACAGATAAGCCACGGCAGGTGCAGGCCGGCAAGCACCAATTGCAGGACTGCGAGCTTCCATTTTTGGAAACACATCAGCAGAACAGCAGTTGCCAGCAGACATATGGTTAACTGCACTCGTAGATTTGCAAACAAATCTGCGAGCCACCAATGATCTGCAAACACCGTTAGCAGCGATATTATCACGGCACTCCAACCGCTTATAGCCGTGAGTCGCCACATGATACCAGGCTGACACCAGTGTTTGGGGCCGGAATATTTAACCGATTGAAGGGATTGGTGTTTGTGTTGTTGCATAAAGAGTTCAGTAGAGTTCACCGCCACACGAGCTGGTCTGAAAACCATTCAAAAAGTCAGCGGGTGAACGACGGTTTTGCGTGAATTCGTGAGCAGGAATATCAGAATGGCTGAACACTTAATATGACCAGTTTGGGATTTTCACCGGCTGCTTTATCAACCCTTCTAAATCCACCGACGCTGCGAGGATCCGTTATGTCCCCTGATGAAACAAAATTAATCGAACTGACTGACCGTCTTCTGGACGCCATTTCAGGTGGAGACTGGCCGGTCTATTCCGAATTATGTGATCCCTCACTGAGCTGTTTCGAGCCGGAAGCTCGGGGACACCTGGTGCAGGGAATGCCGTTTCACAAATTCTACTTCGAACTGGGTGGCAACAATCCAGGACAGACGACCATTGCTTCGCCACACGTTCGACTGCTGGGGGCAGATGTGGCTGTTGTGAGCTATGTGCGTTTGGTACAGCAGGTGGACTCTTCCGGTGAGGCGTGTACATGTCGGTTCGAGGAAACTCGTGTCTGGCATCGTAAAAACGAATGTTGGAAACACGTACACTTTCATCGTTCGGCCAACGCCTGACAGGACATGTCGAGTCCGGATTCCTGAAGGTCCAGTGGATTGATCAGGCTGCCTGCAGTTGGTGTTAAATGCTGATTGAGACAAGTCGTCTCACCCGGGCCGGATGTCAGCAGTCGCACCGAACGAGGAAAACGTCGGGTGTTCACTGTGGGGAGACGTTGCTGCGCCTGGTAAAGCCTGGTACGTATTGCATTCGCCCGTTATGTGGCTCCTGCCTGTTCTGGCCGGATTGTTTCCAGAATCTGCTGATTCACATTGTGTTCTCCAGCAGTCGGAGTGTCCTTGTTCGTACCAAGACTATTCTTGGTCACGGCCGGAGCGGCCGATACAAAAGAGGTGCCTGTCGCCACGGATGAAGATTTGTCCGTTGCTGACAGCCGGCGACGCACTGCAGGCTTCGTCCAGTGGATTATCAGCGAGCAGATCGAATGTCGGTCCGGCACGGACAATTTTTGTGTCACCGTCGTCTGACAGAAAGTACACGAGTCGCCCGCTAGAAATCAGTGATGCACTGTATCTTCGTCCGACACGTTCCATCCACAACTGTTCTCCCGATGTTGCGTTGTAACAACCAGCAACGCCGTTATCGGAAACCATCAGAAAGGAGTTGCCGACGACAACCGGAGACGGGACGTAGGGACATGCTCGTCTTATACGCCATTCCACATGAGTATCCGTAACGTTGCCCTGGCCGTCGGGACGAACAGCCCAGACCTGACGATTCGGGTAGCCACACGGCACAAGCAGACGACTGCCGTCGTAAACCAGCGAAGCGACGGCGCGTCCCCTGGGACCGTTGATGCGCCAGTGCTCGGATCCATCAGTGGGATTGTAACTCACGATTTCGTGCCCTCCCGACATAAACATGTGCGGGCGACCGTTTACCGTTCGAAATAATGGTGTGGAATGACTGCGTATACGATGCTGTCGGTTCACTTTCCACATCGTTCGGCCTGTACGCCGATCCAGTGCGATGAGATAGGCATCGCCGTCATGATCAGCATTCAGAATCACGGTTTCCTGGAACACGACAGGGTTGCTGCAGAATCCCCAGACGCTGACGTAGGGACCGGGGCGGACTAGCCATTGCAGGTTTCCGTCAAAGTCAAAAGCAGCGACAACCATCCGGCCAGGACTCACGGACCGTCCGGAGTTGTCGGCACGCAGATTTCCGGAACGGGCCCTGACAACGGCGGCATCCAGTTCACTGCCGTCAGGCTCCAGGAATGCTACGTATATCAGTTCACCGTCGGTTGCCGGAGTTCCTGAAGCATAGCTGTTGAGGTCATGCATGTTTTCCAGCGGCGCAGCGATGACCTTTGAATTCCACAGCTTGTGTCCGTTTCGCCGATCGAGACACAGCAAAACCCGTTCCCTGGTTCCCGGAATACAGGCCACCAGAAAAACCCGATTTTCCCACACGACCGGAGACGCATGTCCCTGTCCCGGCAGGACGACTTTCCATGCGATGTTTTCAGTGCTGCTCCACTGAACGGGCAGGTTTTGTTCGAAGCTGGTTCCATCACCACGAGATCCCCGCCACTGTGGCCAGTTTTCCGCCTGCACATTCAGTGACAGCGAAAGGGTCAGTCCGGAGAACACAGCAAACACAATTCGCATGACGTCAGTTCACCTGTGGTCGGCTGATCTCAAGTAAAATTGCCACGATGTCACCCTTGCTCGGTGTTTTCGGACTACTTGTAAAGACCCAGAACATACCGTCACCCGCACTGATGGAGTCGCTATAGGCATAACTACCACCATGTCTCGGCCGGTCGAGAATCATTTTACTGCTCCAGCTCTGACCATTGTTCGTCGAAAAACTGGCGACGGTTGCACGTTCAGAGATATCACGTCCGGTCAGGATCAACGTGTTGTGGTCGAGACGATTCATCCGGGGAGCCCATACCTTCAAGCCGGTTTCTTTCACAATTGGTTCCCACGTCCTGCCGTGATCGTGACTGCGTCGTGAATAACAGTGATTTTTCGGTGGTGTGTGATAGGTCATTGCCAGTAGTGAACCGTCGGGACAAAATACAACGTGGGGATAAAACGGAGGCCCGGCCTTTGGTAGACTGGTGAAATCAGGAAATTCAACAGGAAACATCACACTTCGTTTGATCCACGAAACGCCGCAGTCCTCAGAAACGTAAAGCGAGTTTCCAAGTCTTGACCAGACTCCGGCATACATAACACCTCGATGTGTGATGAGATTTCGTGCAAACATGACAGCGTATTTATTGCTGTCATCCATCGGGCCGATTCGCTGCCAGCTTTTCCCGTGGTCTTGACTTGTCTGGACCCATGACGCAGTAATCCCGGGATCTCCGGTCAGCGTTCTGCGACGCTGAGTGATCATCACCAGTTGCCCATCCGGGGCCAGACCGTATTCGCCAAACAGTGAATCGATGTCATCACTGCGCCAGTCTGAGACAGGTCCTTCGTTGTGCCAGGTCAGTCCATTGTCAGTACTGCGCCACTGACGCACAAATCCATCACCACCTCGATGTTTGTTTGAGTCCTGATGACTGAGCAAAAGATCGCCATTCGCCGCCCGAATAACACATGGTCCGTGCAGATCCCGCTGTGGATCAATATTGACTTCGATCTGTTTCACCATCCTCACGATGGTGGAATTATCCAGACAGACAGACGTGAGTTCTTCCGCAGACAGGCCGCAGGATACGATCAGCACAGAGATCGTTGTGAACCAGAAGACGCAATATCTTGACAAGTCCTTCTCCTGAATCAGGGTGTCGGGGAGAAAAGTCACTGTAAAGTTATCAAGGAAATGTGACTGGACTCACTCAACTCATCAATCAGATTAACTGTTGGTCGCTTCCACGCAAGCAAATGCAAAATCGGGTTGTTACAGCGGTGTTGTATTTGGAGCGCAGTGGTGTATCCCTTTCCACAACATCCTCAGCATCGAACGTTCAGTTATTTGTGCGAATGTTTTGTCACTTTCATTACTAAACACCTGAACAGTTCCGTCATAAGTTTTAACAATGTGCTGAGCCGTTCGTGTTTTGAACGATCGTCACCTCGGTTTGATGCATTTCGTCCGGCAAACCGCCCATCGTACAACCCTGTTTCCGCTGGTAAATCGTGACAGTGGAGCCATGGCAGCCGCCTCAGCGTTTTTACCCCTGAGACAGTCCGCCAGTGGAAATGTGTTTTCGATCTGCTGCACTCCGATCCACGATTGTTTTTGCAATTGCTGCTGAGGTTTGTGCACTCTGGAAATATGCGCTTTATTCAAAGCGCGCCGGAGATCTCACCTCCGGCGGATCAGCAGATGGGTGTGACAGATGCCTCAGGAAGTGACGGGCCAATTGAATTGCCTACACGTCCATGACGATCTCGACATCTTTTGGCAGCGGATGGGCTCGGGAACAGAAGGAAATTGCCATGTAAACGGTGAGCGACACAAGCAGTGCCACCGCGCCACCGTTGAGTCCCCATGGCAGTCGAATTCCTTTCTGTTCACACAGCAGAACAGAAACATTCACAGTCAGAGCGGCAATGATGGAACAGTTGGCGGCAAGGGCGGTTCCGCGTTTCCAGTTGAGTCCGATTGCCACTGCCGGTACCAGTGTTGACGCGAAAATGCCCCATCCGTAGGCCCCCAGCAGTGCGATCAGCGAGATTCCGGATTTGAGGGCGAACACAGATGCTGCGACTGCCAGGACCAGAGTGGCAATGCGGGCCCACAATAGTTCGTTTTTCAAAGGCCGTCCAAGAACTGATTTAGGGATGTCATGTACAAGGGCAGCGGTGCCTACACTCAGGAATCCGTCCGCTGTCGACATAATGGCAGCAAACAGACCGGCAAACACAACGCCGGCCAGCAGGGGGTGTGCGTAGGTCTGCAGAAACGCGGTAGCTGCATCTCCGGAACTCTCCAGTTCTGGATAACGCCCCTGCAATACAACGGTTCGCATCGCCAGACCGATGCTCAGCCATAACAGTGCCGATACCGTGTAACCCACCATCGATAACGGTAGGATTGTTCTGGCATCCTTCACTCGACGGTTCATCATGATCTTGGTGACAACCTGAGGCTGTCCGGCCCCACCGAGCGCGAACAGAAAGTACCATGACAGGCAGCCCATCATGCCGAGTGTTCCCCAGGGGCCCATCGCTTCCGGATCGTCGGCCATGATTGTTCGTGACATTTCAGTGAATCCGCCGTCGACGGTCGTCGCCGCAGTCAGAAACACAAGAATGGCCGCAATGATCATGATCAGGCCCTGGAAGACGTCCGTGTAGACGGACGCAATGATGCCTCCTGTGACACAGTAGAACACCAGGACGACACATCCTATCGTGATGGTGGCTTCCATAGTGACGGATGTGCCGTCGGCATCGAGCAACAGTGCCTGAAGCACGGCATGATTCTGGATCACTCCCATGATCACTGTATTCTCTTCGATGATACTCCTGAGGACGACAGCCATGGCTTTCATCTGGGATGCCAGATAGCCGACCACTCCTCCCAGAATCGCAATCGATGCAAGCAAACGAGTCGACTGATTTCCGTATCTCGCGGCAATCACGTCGGGAAGTGACAATGGCTGATGAACTTCAGCAAACAGTCGCAGGCGTTTTCCAAGCAGAAAGAATGAAATTGTGTACCCGATGGTGACAGAGACGACCATCCAGATCGAACTCATCCCCATTCGGTATACCAGCTCCGGACCACCCACGAACCCAAAGCCGCTCAGGGTGCTGGAAAACACGGCCATCGAAGTCACGAAGGCCCCAAGGTGGCGGCCGGCCATGAAGAAGTCGCCGGAGTCCCTGGTGCGTTTCATCGCCCACAGGCCAACCGCAATACAGACAATCATGTAGATCAATACACAGGTGACGACAATGCCCTGCCGATATTCTTCCATCAGTCAGCCTTCTCCATGGTTTCCTGACGTCGCGTTCGGACGAATTCTTCAATGCGCTGCAGGTCTTCCGGCTTCAGGATCCACCGATCAAACTGGAGAAGATAAAACACACTGAACAGAACAGGGATGCCTCCAACCCCGTAAACCATAATGGCGGTCGGCAGCGGCAGGCCCAGTACGATGTCCCGAGTATCGCCCTTCGCGTAGGCTGCCTCCACGAAGATCATCACTGTCATCATCATCAGATACAGGAAGCCGACTGAGCCAAACCAGCTTCCCAGTGCTCTCCGTTCTTTCGTGCCCAGAAACAGGACAACGACGAAGAACGATGCCTGCAGCAGTGCAAAAGACAGTCCGATCCAGCGCACATTGCCGAGGCGGTCAGTTCCGGTACTGCCCTGATTCATTGTGTCGGGAAAACGGGCATGCACTGTGCCGTGGCCACCAGACGGCTCAGTAACAAAAAACAGCAATCCCAGAGTAATGCACATTCCGGTCAGACAGAACATCAGTACCCATGGCACGCTGGAAGAACGCTCGTGATTCATTCCCGGCTTTCTAAGCAAACAATTCTTTCCGAATGGCAGTGAACATCTCGTTACGGAAATGAGACGTGTATCAGTGCGGCCGCAGAGAACAGTAGAAGGCTTCTGCTCATTAGCTGCAAATATCGTTTCTGTGGTCTCTGTGCTGCGGAATCATCGTTTACGCAGCGGCCGATCAGGGGGGGGTATGGAACATGATCCGTACGTAAAACCATCACGCTAATTCCACTCCGGATGGCGCACGTCATGTGGCAGTATGCGATGAGACCTGCGGAAACGATTCGTACATGCTTCCCAGATGCCATAGGGATCTTCTTCGAGAACAGTGCTGCAGTCTGCCGGAACACTGAACCAGTCACCTCGTGAAATTTCATCTTCCAGCTGTTGATGTTGCCACCCGGCATATCCGCAATAGACACGAAAAAAAACCTGCGGGTCCGAATCAGTTTTCGGACTCAACACAGCTTCCAGGGAATCATCACTATCTGCCAGGAACAAACCGGGAATGACTTCGCGATCCCGGAGTCCGGGCCGCAGGTGGTTATGCAGAACGAACAGGGCTGATGTTTCCACGGGGCCGCCTATATAGACGGGTGCGTCGAGTGACAGGGAGGCACTGCTGCCGAGCGCGGCATCAACTGCAATCGACGAAGGGCGGTTAATAACAAGTCCCATGGCTCCTTCGGCATTGTGTTCCAGAATCAGTATTACGGTCCGGTAGAAATTCTGATCACGTAAATGATCTGCCGCGATTAAGAATTCACCATAAAGACAGTCACTCATTTGATTACCTGGAAATATTCAGCGAAACAGAAGCTATGGGAATTTATCCGTATGCTGTTGCCCTTGAATCCCAGGACCTGCTCCGACTGATCGCACCAGGTTCGCGGTGTATTACAACCCAGTGTGCAGGTCATACGAACAACGTTTTGTGACGCTTATGTGTGCCTTCCTTGCACAATTTGAAACAGCCTGTGATGACAAACACAAAACGACACATGTGTCAGGCAGGACAGTCAAGGTTTTAAAACAATTCATGTATGTCCTGATGACCAAAATCGACCAGAGGAAACGGACGGCCACCCGGACCCGGCAGATGATCATCAAGTTTAAGACCAAGACCGCGAAAGATCGTTGCAATGACGTCAGCCGGAACAACAGGTCGGTCTGCCGGAACTCCTCCCATCGGATCGCTTGCTCCGACCACCTGTCCTCCCTTGACACCGGCACCTGCGAAGTAGACCGAAAAACACTGAGGCCAGTGGTCTCTGCCTCCGGCCGGATTTACCTTGGGCGTTCGGCCAAACTCTGCGACATTACACACCATGGTCGTGTCCAGCAATCCGCGGAGATTCAGGTCTTCAATTAAGGCGGAGTAGCCCTGGTCATACATTGGGGCCACAATGTCCTTCATTCCGGCAATTGAAGTGAACGGGGCTGAACCGTGGATATCCCACGTAACTTCATTAAACACTGTCAGGAATGTATTGACTGTGACGAACCGCACGCCGGCCTCAACCAGTCGACGTGCCAACAGACAACATTGGCCAAATCGGTTCATCCCGTAACGTTCGCGGACAGCCTGAGGTTCTTTTGTGAGGTCAAAGGCGTCTCGAGCCTGTGTACTGGTCATCATTCGCCACGCAGCCTGGAAATTATCATCCAGTAGACGAGCATCTTCTGCTGATTCAAAATCCTGGACAGTATTGTCAATCAGGTCTCTGAGTTTACGACGACGCTGAAGACGCACATCACCGATTGTGTCCGGCGGTAACAGATCGGGTACCTGAAAATTTTCCTGTGAAGGGTCAGCCATCAGCGCGAACGGATCGTGTGCTTTGCCCAGGAATCCACCGGACTGACCATTTGGCAGATTTCCGCCACCACGTCCCATCGTTTCCGGCAGAACTACAAACGGCGGCAAGTCAGACCGTCGGCCGCGTAACCAGGATAAAACGGCACCGGCATGGGGTGAATTTACGCCTCCGGTGAACTGCCGTCCGGTCTGCATCATCTGCCAGCCCGCATCATGGACAGCGGCACCACCATGATGAACCGATCTGACAAGTGAAAACTGATCGGCCAGTTCTGCATGTCGGGGCAGGATCTCAGATAATTCAAAGTCGCCCCGCGTGGAGATCGGCTGAAAAGGACCGCGAACTTCAGCCGGTGCGCCGGGTTTTGGATCGAACGTATCAAGCTGACTGGGCGCACCGAGATTGAAAATCATGATGCACGATTTTTCGTCCTGTCCCGGTTCCACTGCGCCCCGTTCTTTTGCTTCCAGATAGGTCGGCAGAGACAGTCCCGCCGCGCCTAAGGAACCGACCTGCAAAAAATCACGCCGCCTGACTCCGCTGCATGTTTGCGAGGATCCGTTTCCGGTGAGATTTAACATTACGATGT
This sequence comes from Fuerstiella sp., assembly GCA_022447225.1. Taxonomy (NCBI): domain Bacteria; kingdom Pseudomonadati; phylum Planctomycetota; class Planctomycetia; order Planctomycetales; family Planctomycetaceae; genus Fuerstiella; species Fuerstiella sp. The sequence continues at coordinate 62,349 of JAKVAZ010000012.1, forward strand.
TCCTGGAATGACTGTCACATCATACGAATTTCATTAATTGACGTACGACACTAACAGAATTGAACGCAGGACTGTTTGGTAAGTTCGTGGACGAACCCACAACGCAAAATTCATTGGGTACACTACAAGTGTAAACATGAGCGGACTGTGGAACAAGAACGGGATTTTACGTGGCCAACGTATTGTATCAGGATTCAAGTTTGTCGAATCAGGCGGACAACAGCTGCCAGCCTGGGTTTTTGAAGTTTTTTGAGTTTAGACATTTACGTCGCCAGTGTGCGACAGGGTGATGTTCGTCGGCACACGATCGCTGGATCTCAGGTTGACCCACATGAACTGTGTACGGTTGCCTAAGGCCGATTGAAACCACGCATCGAGGTGAACTGCGGGATTTGACCCTGCCTCGACAGATTTCAGCAGACATAATTCTCCTTCCCAGACGCGGGCCAGCCAGGCGGCGATGGAATCGCTGGTCACATCCCACGAGACAGGAAGACCGGGATCGTGTGGGTTCGACACCTGTTCCGACTTAAGTACCTGAAGTATGTCGATCAAAGGGACCTTTCCACGTTTTGCGGCCGCTGTCGCTTCAGGTTTTGATGACACAAGACACATTCGACGATCGTTTCCGCAGAGGTTGACGGCATTGAATGACATTGCTGCAATCGCAAGCCGGTGAGCTTCGCTGCTGTCCACGAGTCGTCGTGTATGCCATTGGCGGACGAGGTTTGCAGTCGGACCTCCACCCACAACGACGACAGGGTTGTGAAGATCAGTGACGATACACGTCAGGCGGTCTGCAACATCGTCCAGATCCAGCAGACTGCCTCCCAGCTTGACTACGGTGCACTTTCCACCGTGGCACATCAGTCGATGATCTTGTTGATGGAGTACTCAACAATTCCGCGCGCGCCTGCCTGTTTCAGCTGAGGAATCGCAGTTCGTACTATCTGCTCCTCCACAATCGTGTTAACTGAGATCCAGTCGGGGTCTGACAACTGCGAAATTGTCGGGTTTTGCAGCGCCGGCAGAATAGACACGACGCCTTCAAGATTGTCCCGGCGGACATTCATCATCAGGCCAACCCGACCTTCTGCCTGAAGACAGGAATTCAACATCAGTGCAATGTTCTCAACTCTGGTACGTACCCAGTCGTCTTTGAAGCTTTCACGATTGGCGATGAAGCGAGTCGTACTTTGCAGAACTTCATCTACAACACGCAAATTGTTGGCGCGAAGCGAACTACCTGTCTCCGTTACTTCCACGATGGCATCGGCCAGTCGCGGAGGCTTGACTTCCGTTGCTCCCCATGAAAACTCGACCTGGGCCGTGACACCATGACGTTGCAGGTAGGCTTTTGTCAGACCCACAGCTTCGGTGGCAATGCGTTTGCCCTCCAGGTCAGCCGCTGACTCAATCGGAGAATTATTGGGGACGCAGAGCACCCAGCGAACCGGTCCACGACTGACTTTGGAGAATTTCAGTTCGCAGATCTCCTGAACGTCGGCCTGTGTTTCAACAATCCAGTCATGTCCCGTGATACCGGCATCCAGAATCCCGTTCGCCACGTATCGTGCCATTTCCTGAGCACGGATAAGCATGCATTCGATTTCGGGATCGTCAATCTTTGGAAAGTAAGACCGGGAAGCAAACGTAATTTTGTATCCGGCCTGACGAAACAACTCGGCTGTTGACTCCTGCAGACTGCCTGCGGGGATCCCCAGTTTGAGTACTCGTTGGGTCATTTTGATGTGATTCCAAGGCAAAAAAGTCGAAAAGATGTTGAATCAGATTTCCGGCCACAGCGGGCTGCGCGAACAGACTCGTTGGTTAACGGCCATATACCTGCTTCGGGTCGAAGATGCGTTCGCCTTCAACGACGACCGTATTTGAGCCAGTGTCAATTCGTCGAAAGAAACAACTACGGTACCCGGTGTGACAGGCAGCACCGCCCACCTGGTGAATCCGCACCAGCAGCGCATCTGCGTCACAGTCGAAATACATCCCCTTTAACTCCTGCACGTTACCGCTTTCTTCGCCCTTTCTCCAAAGTTTTTGCCGACTGCGACTGAAATAGACAACACGACGGGTTGCCAGCGTCTCCTGAAATGCCTCTTCATTCATCCAGGCCATCATCAGCACGTCGCCGGTTTCGGCATCCTGAGCGATTGCCGGAATGAGTTTGTGTTTTGAAAAATCAGGCCAGTCGGCGCTGCTCATATTCACGATTCCCCATCAGAACTAATCAGGAGTTCCAAGCGTATCAACGACATTAGACTGTCACCAGCCGATGAAACTCCCCGTCTTCCGGATTTTGCAAATCCTGCTCTTATCGGTTTTGCCGTGTTTTTTTGAATACGGGCCGAAGCAACCGCTGCGTCGCGAAACATCACGATTTTCGGGCATGAGAACTAGCTGAATTGGTCATTACGTGAACTTGCCCGTCGTTCTCAGTCGCCTATCATCCCACCCTATGGACACACTGGGTTGGCGACCCCTGTCTCCGAAACACGAATCGGTACTTCCAGACCATTCCGTTCATCTGAACGTGGCGAAAGTAGAATTCATGGCTGAACAGAAGGCAACAAATGTTACCTGGCACGATCACGCAGTCGGTCGAGTGGAACGAGCTCAGCTGAACGGGCACAAAGGTGCGGTGCTTTGGTTTACGGGTTTGAGTGGTTGTGGCAAGAGTACTGTTGCAAATGCTGTTGACCGCCTGCTGCATGATCGAGGCGTGCATACGTACGTGCTGGACGGGGACAACGTCCGTATGGGGCTCAACAAAAATCTTGGCTTCTCTCCGGAGGATCGTACGGAAAATATTCGTCGAATTGGGGAGGTCGGAAAGTTGTTCGCAGACTCAGGAACCATCGTGACGACTGCATTTATCTCTCCTTATCGGGCCGACCGTGACGCCGTTCGTTCACTGTTTGCAGACAATGAATTTATTGAAATTTATGTGAATGCGAGCCTCGAAACCTGCGAACGTCGTGATCCTAAGGGGCTGTACAAGAAAGCACGCGCCGGAGAAATTCGAGGGTTCACCGGGATCGATGCCCCGTACGAAGCTCCTGAGTCTGGTGAACTGGAACTTGATTCTGACAGCTATGGAATCGAAGAACTCGCGAATCAGGTCATCACGTATCTGGAATCCAACGGCTTCCTGAGTGTCTGACTGAAAACATCATCTGAAAAGGTCCCGGCACAGGCCGATGGATTTTGTCCGGCCCTGATTGAGGAATAATCCGGTCATTCGCCTCGCTGATTTCTCCCAACATCCCGCCTCCTGATTCGTTGGGATCGGCCGCCTGGTGGCTGTGCCGGATTCTAACCCGGGTTATCTGTTTATGTTGTCGTCATTCCCGCTGGTTGTTTTGCCGATTGTGATTGCCGGCCTCGGTCCGGACAAACCTCTGTCCGGTGTCAAGGCGTCGAATACAGAGACAACTTTAAGTGTGAACCAGGGTCACTGGACAAACTCACTGGATGAAGCCCGGAGATTGTCTGCAGAGAAGAACATTCCGGTTATCCTGCATTTTGAAGCCTCATGGTGTGGCGCCTGTCGACGAATGGATACCCAGGTTCTGAATGATTCTGCCGTCCGCGAATATCTCGGAACACGGCTGATCGGGATGCGTGTTGACGCCGATCGGCACCGGGACCTCATTGACACTCATCGGGTGGCGACACTCCCGACCGAAATTGTGATTTTACCCGGCGGTGCAGAAGGCGGGCGTTACGTTGGCGCGATTTCTCTGCAGGGGTATCTGTCACGCCTGCAGGTCATCGCTGAGCAGGTCACCGCATCCGGTTCCGAAAAGGATACCGCCAGTGCCAATGATCAGACCAGGAGCGGACAGGTCGTCCAGACCGAAAAAACGCGTTCATGTCTGATTGTTCGTCGCGACGGCAAGATGGTTGGACTTGGCGGATTTTCACCGGTTGCACTCTCCGTAAATCGCAGGTGGGAAGCCGGAAAAGAAGAATTCATCGTCAGCTTCCAGGAGGTTGATTATTTTCTACAGTCAGCGGAGGAGGTCTCCCGATTCGAAGCCAACCCTGACAGGTTCGTTCCACATCTGCACGGATGTGACCCTGTGGAGCTGCACTTCAGCAAACTGGCCCGGACCGGGGCGATCGAGTTCGGTGCGTTCTATAAAGGTGAAATGTTTTTCTTTGCCAGTATCGAGAATCGGAAGCGGTTTCAAGATAACCCCGCATGGTATCTGGAGTCCACGCAGCAACCGGAGAGTGAAAGCGACGCGGCCAGACTGCTTGACATGATTCGATAGCAGGTTAGGAAACCTGGATTGGGTGCCTTTGCCTCTATGTGATTTTTGCACCCGCCAGTACGTGAATCGCTTTCCATTCCGCAGGCGTCACGGGAGTGATCGACAGCCGGTTGCCTTTAGCCATGACTCGCATTCGCTCAGTGGTTTTGTTTTCTTTCAGCATGTCCCGAGTGATGATGCTATCAAAGATCTGATCCAGCTTAATGTCGACCATGAACCATCTCGGGTTGTCCGTCTGACTCTTTGCATCAAAGTATCTGTGGTCCGACTGAAACGCAAAGTGGTCCGGATAGCCGTTCTTCACCACGTGTGCCGTGCCCGCTATGCCCAGGGGAGCGACGCGACTGTGGTAGAAAAGGACGCCATCACCGATCTTGATGTCGTCCCGCAGCATGTTTCGAACCTGATAATTTCTGACGCCTTCCCACGTCGTGGTCTGTTTTGTTTCTTTGGCCAGATCCTGAATGGAGTAGACATCGGGTTCGGATTTGAAAAGCCAGTATCTTGTTGATTTCGCCATGTTTTTGCTGGTTGATTATCTCGGGAATGGATGGTTCGAGTAGAAGTCCACAAAGCCCATCAAATGGTTGGACAACGAACCCGTCTGCATGTTGTAATCCCGGCATGTACTGTTCGCCAGTCGATCCTGCCGCTGCAGAACACTGGGCATCCACTACAAATCTGAATGATTCGATGGCGCGATCAAAAGCCGTACGATTGAAACCGTATCCGGTCCTGGGTCAGGAAACCGGATTCCCGATTGGTGATCGAGGTTCCTGGGAAGTCTGCATTACAGGCGAATTGTCGGAAAAACAGACTGAACTTCTCGGACGACTGACAGAATTCCCCGCGGGAAGTCGCGGGATCATTTGGTTCGATTCCTGCGGGGGAAGCGTGTATGCAGGACTGGCCGTTGCCAGTGTTATTCGCATCAGGGGACTGATGGCGACCGGTGTTGTGCTGGGAGAATGTTCTTCAGCTGCTTTAATCCCGTTTGCAGCCTGTCGTAAACGGTTCGTAACACCACTGTCCACATTATTGTTTCACCCCATGCGCTGGCAGTCTGAAGAGGATGTCCGCCTTGAGGAAGCAGCCGAATGGGCTCGTCATTTTCGTCATCTTGAAACCCGACTGGACAATCTGCTTGAACAGCTGTTCCCGATTTCCGCTGAGGCACTGGAAAAATGGAATAATCCAGGACGGTTTGTCGATGGACCGGAACTGGCCGAATCCGGACTGGCTGAACTCATTGATCCATTCCATGCTGATGATTGCTGGAAAAGAATCAGGTCCGCGTAAATAATCCGTGATTGAAAGAACCTTGTTTTATTTCCTGGATTGCCCTGGAGTTCATTATGTGCGTGCGAGTGACACGGTTTGTCTTGATGGTCCTGCTGGTTTCGCTGCAGGGGCTTTGTGCTGAAGAGACCCGCATTCTTATGGTCACTCAGAGCGTGGGATATCGACACGCGTCCGTTACTCGGGAGAAAGAACAGTTGGCTACGGCCGAAGTGGCCATGATTCAGCTTGGTCAGCAGTCGGGCCTGTTTACCGTGGACTGCACCCAGGATGCGGCTGCCGACTTTACTCAGGAAAATCTTCAAAATTATCAGATCGTCGTGTTCTACACGACCGGCGCTCTTCCGATTGAGCAGTCTGATCTGGATTACTTTTTTAACACATGGCTGAAGACAAAGGGCAACGGTGTTATCGGGTTTCACTCCGCAGCAGATACCTTCGGCGACTACGAGCCGTACTGGGACATGATCGGTGGAACTTTCAAAGCGCATCCCTGGAATTCCGGGGATACGGTCACAATCAGTGTTCATGAACCGGATCATTCGTTGATGAAGCCGTTTGGGAAGGAAATTCAAATACGAGATGAGATCTACGAGTATCGACACTGGCAGCCTGAAAAAGTGCGTGTTCTGATGAGTCTCGATATGGAAAAATGCGAGAAGAAAAAGCCTTACCACGTGCCGGTGGCGTGGGTGAAGTCTTACGGCGAAGGCCGGGTTTACTACAACAACCTTGGGCACAACAGGGAAACCTGGTCCAATAATGCGTATCTCGATTCGATTGCGGCCGGTGTGAAATGGATTCGCATCAGTGGTGACGCAGCTTCGTCTCCGAATCCTGAAGTTTCTGCTGCCCAGGAAGTGGTTGCCCGTCAGGCGGTCGATGAATAGATGATTCAATTCCTCAGACGGCTTCAATGTTCAGACAAATCGTCGTTTGTGTTCCAGTTCACTGAATTGCGGAAAACCTCCCTATGAAAACCGATAACGATAATTCAACCCGCCGCAGTTTTCTTAAGACGTCGTCAGCGGCTGCGATTGCCGGTGGATCGATCCTGCAGGATCTCAGCAGCGTCCAGGCCTCACACGTCAGCAGTGATGAAACAGTTCGCATCGGGCTGATTGGTTGCGGGGGCCGCGGGACCGGCGCAGCCGGTCAGGCAATGAATACCGAAGGACCTGTCAAACTGGTCGCTGTTGCAGACGCTTTCGAAAACAATCTGGAACGCAGTATTCGAAACCTGCAGGGCAGCTACGGTGACAAAGTTGATGTCCCTCGCGACCGACGGTTCACAGGGTTCGATGCCTATAAAGGTGTGCTCGAACAGGACATTGATCTTGTGTTGATCGCGACACCACCAGGATTTCGTCCTTTACACTTTGAAGCTGCGGTGGCTGCAGGAAAGCACGTGTTTGCCGAGAAGCCTGTTGCTGTCGACCCGTCCGGCGTACGCCGATTTCTGCGAGCGGCAGAGGAATCGAAACAACGTGACTTGCTGGTACAGATCGGGCTTCAGCGACGACACGAACGTGCCTATATGGAAACCATGCAGCGCGTCAAGGACGGTGCCATCGGAGACATCATCTCGGCCCGTGCTTACTGGAACAGTCGCGGTGTCTGGGTGCGTCCTCGTAAGGACAATCAGACAGAAATGGAGTACCAGATGCGAAACTGGTATTACTTCAACTGGCTGTGCGGCGACCACATTACCGAACAGCACATTCACAACCTGGATGTGATCAACTGGCTGATGGATGACTTTCCGATAAAAGCTCAGGGACAGGGCGGACGCCAGGTACGCACAGGACAGGAATTTGGCGAAATCTACGATCACTTCTTTGTGGAATACACCTACGGCAAAGACAACGCGATGGGCAGCAACGTCACGCTGCTCAGTCAGTGCAGGCACATTCCAGACTGCTGGAATCATGTCAATGAATATGCCGCCGGTTCTCAGGGCGCGGTTGATTTTGGCGGAGCAAAGATTTTTGACGCCAAGGGCAGACAGGTATGGGAGTACGGCAGTGGGGGGCGCGGCGGTCATCAGCAGGAACACCATGATCTGTTTGCCGATCTGCGGGCAGGGAACCGACCTAACGAAGCCGTATACGGTGCCAAAAGTTCCATGACTTCAATTCTGGGTCGCATGGTCACTTATTCAGGCCAGGAAATGACCTGGGATCAGGCGTTGCACTCGGACCACAGACTTGCTGATGTCGACAGCTACCACAGTTACAGCGACACTCCACCGGTACTGCCCAAAGACGATATGACGTATCAGATTCCGGTACCGGGAAATCACCAGGTCCTGTAGTCGGTTTTGTGAACACATGAAGACCGTCAACCGGCCGTCGGAGAGGAACGTCGTTTGGCACGTTGAACGGCGCGATCACGTTCTTGCTGTGTCAGGTCATAAACAGCGCGAAGCTGTGCTTCGAGGACCGGTGTAAGTTCTTTGCCTCGGCGTGGCATCGCAATTCGTGCTGTTTGCAGACCACTTTGAAGCGTCCACGGGAGGGACAGGCTTCCCGAACTAACACTGCTGAATGAGGGCACGTGCCGTGGCAACAGTCCGTCCGTCGGCAGGACCATGCTCATGACGCCGATCGAACTCCCGGTATTGAACATGCTGCCAATGGCTGTTTTTGCATGGTCTCCAAAAAACGTGCCAACTTTATTCATCCCGGAATCAATTCCATGTCCCTGAAGAGGAACTTTGACACTGCTGTAGTTGTTTTTGAGGTCTGAAGTTGTCGTCATTGCTCCAAAATTGACCCACGGACAGACATAGCTGTGTCCAAGGAACCCGTCATGATATTTTGTGACATAACCCAACAGAATTGACTCTTCAATTTCTCCGCCAACACGACACATCTCACCAATCGTCGTGCCGCTGCGTACATGCGCCCGAAACAGCTGTGAGTTGGATCCAATGTGACAGGGCCCTTCAATTCGTGTGAAGGACTGCACATGAGCATGGTTTCCGATCGAGACCGGACCGCCTCTGGCGTCGATCACAACATACGGGTCGATAATAGAATTTTCGGACACGTATACGTCAGCGGGATCACCGAGACACTGCACATGGTCAGATGCCGGTGTCTGAGATACTCCTGAATCTTTAAAATCACACTGTAGCTGAACGGGGTTCTGTTTTATCAGGTCCCACGGATATCGAATGATGGTTCCTCCGGCGGCTACCGAGGGCCAGGAAGATACAAATTCAGGCAGCGCTTCCCAATTTCCACTCAGCTCAGACAGATCGTTGCCGCTGAGTACTGCCCAGGCCACTTCTGAATCGATAATCCCCACTTGTCCTTCAGAGAACGATTCGACCAGCAACTGTGTTTGCGGTATCCATCGACCGTTGATCAGCAGCGTCTTCCCGTCGGTGGTCCATTCCTGGTCGTTGACGTGACACTCAGGCTGTGCTTCGGCATAGACATCTGCCAGCCACGGACGCACGCAGACACCCCATTCTGAAATCGGCAGAGCCGAGTGAACTCGGGATCTCAGGCATGATTGTCCACAGATCAGTTCAAACGCCGGTCGCAACAGTGCAATGGGGGACAGCGCCGAACAGGCCTTGTCTTCAAACAGGAGAACACGCATTGACTTCGTGTTTTAACGGGAGAAAATCCGGACAGACCGCGGGTGAAATTGATGCGAAACTAGTCAACTGATGTGACTTTTGATTCAGGCAATTCATTACAAAGCTGTTCGACCGTTTAGTTAAACTGCAGCACGGCGGCTATTTAAGATTATCGGAATCTGTTGTGCCTGACACTCAGATGCCTCTGTCCGGAACCGAATCAGTCGTGCGGCATTTCAGTTTGAGAGGACGCAAGCCTGGTTTCATCTTCATCATCGGGCTGGCCCACGTTCGTAACTTCAGCGTCATCTGCGGCCGGGCCGTCATTTTTCGGGACTTCGAATTTTGGAGCCGAGAACTCGTCGTCTTCGGTGTCCTGTTCAGACGGGGTCGGTCGATCCACCGATGTGGAACTTGAGCCGTTTGAATAATCAATATTTCCGGCTCCGGAACGAACCTCATTTTCAAAACCAGTCATGCCTTTTTTGAACTCCGAGAGTCCTTTGCCCAGATTACGGGCAACTTCCGGCAACCTCTTTCCGAACAGCAGCAGCGCAATGATCCCCACAATGATCATTTCCTGACTTCCAAGACCGCCGCCGGGGAAAATAAAACTGAGGGATGCGAAATCGGAAATCGGCAGGTGATTCAGGATGGTGAACATAGGACTTATCACAAACGCGGGGACTGAAGAACCACTTGATTAACCGCAGTAAAAAGGCCGGACAGAAGACGGAATGGCGGTTTCTTCGGGTGACGATTGACTTTTTATCCTCTATGAGGATGCCTTCTGGTCATGGTCATCGAGGTCGTCTTCGCCTTCTTTGATACCTTTCTTGAACGCGCTCAGACTCATTCCAAGCGACTTGGCGGCTCCTGGCAGACGATTGCCAAACAAGAGGAGAGCGATGCCGCCAACAATTACGATTTCCCAGCCTCCGCCCCCAAAAAACGCCGGAGTGGACACGGTTTTGACCAGTGATGAAACATTCATGACTGACTTCCAGGGCAGAGTAAAGTATTCCAGGGCGGAACGGAGGAGAATGCACCAGAGCAAATCGATATGTCCTCAATCTCACGCGCCAGCTGATGACTTCATTCGCCGATTAGTGGCAGCTTTAGCGGTCTTATTCAAGGATCCACTGAGAAATTTCGGGCATTGTGGTCAATTGGGACCGAAGTGCAGCGGTTACAAAGGTTTGCTGTGAAAACTCCGGAAAAATGAGACCACGTACGCCAATTGTTATTCTATCGTGATTTGACTCTAAATCAATGTCCTGCCGTTTGGCGGATCAGACTCTTTAGTAGTAACACGAGTGAAGACTGTTATCCTGAACCTGTTGATCAGTTTCCGGTGCTGATGCTGGTTAGGTCAGTTCGAATGCCGATTCTTTGTTGTGAAACCGTCTATGCCCGGTGAAACCATCCTTGTCATCGAAGATGACCGAGAGGTCGCCAACACTGTCCAGGCAGTCCTGAAAGCCGCCGGTTATAACGTGCTGTCTGCTGCAAACGGGCATGACGGGCAACTGCTGGTGGAGTCACGTCATCCGGATCTTGTTGTAACTGACATGATGATGCCTCGGATGGGCGGCTTTCCTGTGCTGGAACATTTGGGACAAATGGAGAATTCCCCTGCTGTGATCATGATGACTGCTAATGAAGGCAGTCGACACAAAGCCTATGCGGAAATGTTGGGTGTGGTTGATTATCTGCGGAAGCCCTTTGCGATGGAAGTTCTGCTGGATTCTGTCAAACGTACGCTCAGCCGCAGATCTGAAGCCGATTCTCAGTAATCAGCCAATTTATGGTTTGATGTCCGTTGTTTGGATTGGCGCAGTTGAAGCAGTTGTACCGGACGAATGAGTCCCGGTCACGATGATGATGGTGCCGTGACGATTATTCTGAAGATGCAACTTTCGCGAGGAGACTGCCCTGTCGTTTCCTGCAGCATCAATGTTTGTTCTTCTGCGACCCCGTTCTCCGGACATCAGAAATGTCTGGTGATTGATTTGAAGCCCAGCCTTTCAGTCAGTCGCCTGTATTTCTTACACAGCACTGCTCTTTAAAGTCAGCCTGCATGGATGCATGGTCGTCACAATCGAGTAAACATGGCCGTCGCCGCCGACTGCTGGTGAGCCAGGAATCCCAGGAGCTGGTCGCGGAATTCGAAGCTCTCGCTCCTCAAACGACAGCTGCTGTCATTCCAAATAACACGGTCACCACATCTGAGCGACCGGTTATATGTCGCATGGTCTCCGGTCAACTCTGGAAACACATCCTGTTACTGCTGGCGGTTGTGCTGGTATCGATGGCAGCGGTGTGGAGTGAAATCGAACGACCTGAAGCGCTTGAAGGTCTGTCCGGTCCGAATCAGCCGCGGATTGGCAGGGGACTGGCCGGAACATTCCTGGTTCTTGCCGGACAGCTCTCTCTGGTAATCGGATGGATTCGTTCCCGCAGTTCTGTCGATTTCAGTGGACGTTATCGATGCTGGAAATGGCTTGCCGGAGCTTTGATCACGATTGGGATCTTATGGATCACGAACTGTCAGGATGCATTGCCACACCTGGCTCAGGGATTCGTAAAGCCACTGATTGGCGGAGTCAGCGCGGCTCGAAGAACGCTCGTGATTGTTCCGATCACCGGAGTGAGTATCTGGATCCTGAGTCGGGTCATACCCGATCTAGGACGTAATCGGTACTCGCAGACCTTGTTCGTTTCGGGTGTAATCACTGCGGCGGGGCGTTTATTGCTGTCATACGGTGCGAGCCCCTGGTCATGTCCGGTTTATGTAATGGACAGCATCCTGCTGGTTTCGACCGGTCTGCTGGTGTGTTCATTACTGCTTCACACACGATTTGTTCTGTACATCTCCAATGATCCTCCTGAGTGTTCACCGGCGGCGACCGCAAGTGTTGAACAATATACATCGGATGAAGTCGCCTCAGTACCGTCCAGCCAGCCCGATGCCGGGATTGATGATCCGGTTTCCGATTCCAACGCTTCTGATCTGGCACTGATTGGTGTTACAGAACCAGTCAAGACACCCTCGGCAAAGAAGTCTGTGCAAAAATCACGTCGCGGCAAACGGCGTGCCCGGAAGGCCGCCTGACTGGAGCGTTCTTCAGTTGACGGATTCCACATTAGGGTTGGGTAAGAGTCTCTCGGGCGATTGGTTTAAGTGACACGAACGAAGTGCTGGTCAGGGCTTGTTGAAAACCGGCAATCGAGGGACGGACCTGATTAAATTAATCTGATTCCAGCGGACCGGGACAGTGAGGTCAGGTACGCGGGGATGGTCCGACGACGTCCTCAACAAGACAGGAATACCACCAAAGAGTGCATTGCTGTTTCACTGCTTATGACTGTCAGCACAACCATGGCATGGGAAACGAAGATACAGCCATCAGAGCTGGCTCTGTGTCGAAACATAACATGTCACCTTGGCCGTGCACCTCAGGTTCACAGTCCGGGCTCAACAGGTAACCAATCGTCGCGTCTGGCTGTCGGCGGCCAGGTTCGGTCAGTGCTGTAAATTCAGTATCTTTGATCCGTTCTGTCGCTGACGGTATTTACCCAGATCTGCTTGGTTCCACCGACTGCCATCCCCGTTTAGAGCCAAGGTGCGGAATGTCTGTCACGGGTTGCGATTGGGCAGCACATCCCTACAAACGGCCCCGAAATTGCATCGTTGATCCTCGCACCATGCAAACTGTTCCGACGTCGACGTTATGTTGTTTTTTTGAACACCACAATTTACGCCAGTGACGTATATCTCCAGTTTGCTGGAAATATCCCAGGTTAAGCTGTTTATGGAACCGGTCGTGGAATCGAATAAATTCGTGAAGACTTCCCGGTCTGTTGGGGTTTAGCGTGTTACCCGTTGTGGTGCACGGGTAGGTTAGGATTTCGGAAATTCTAATAAAGTCCTTGTCTGAGTTTTTCTGCCCGGAACAATTTGCCATTCATGTTTCTGCTGCGAATGGAGTCGCCCTATAGGTTCGATTGCGGAGATCTTCCATGTCTGTCTTTCGATTTTTTGCTGTCACTACCTGTGTGACCTGGTCGGTTTCGGCATCTGCTCAGTTGTGTGGGATTCCTTCGTACGCGTGTTGTCCTCCCGAAGCCTGTCAGCCCACCTGCTGTTATACCACCTGTAAAGTTGAACAGGAAACATGTTATCGGACGGTGTGCGAAACCGTGATGCAACCGGAACAGTACACAGCCAGACGGACTGTGTATGAAACACGTTACGAAGATGTTCCTCAAACCTGTTACCGGACCGTCACCGAAACAGCGTATCGCAATGAGACATATACCGTGTGTCGGCCGGTCATGGAATCGCAGGTCCGTGAAGAAACATATTGTGTTCAGCGTCCGGTCTGGGAGACCAGGTATCGTGAGTGCAACTACACGGTTCAACGTCCTGTATGGGAGGAACGCATCCGCGAGTGCAGGTCCACAGTGACGCAGCCGGTCTGCGAAACAGTTGAACGTGAGTGCCGGTACACCGTTATGAAACCGGTCTGTGAAACGATGAATCGCGAACGCTGTTACACGGTGATGCGGCCCGAATGTCGAACCCGCTGCGTCCGGCGGTTAACCGGTCAATGGATTACCAAACAACACCGCATTCCCGGGGCTGCGTGTCCACAACTAATCTGGGGTCCGTGCGGTCCCACGTGGTGCATGCGACAGGCTCCCCCACGGACTGTCTGCCGCCGTGTCTGGTGTCCTCGGGTCGTGGAGCAACAGGTTCCCTACACCGTGATGGTGCCGCATGTTGTGCGCCGGAGCTGTCCTGTTCAGGTGACCCGGTACGTTCCCGAAATAATCGTCAGGAAGATTCCCACGCAGGTCGTTCGCATGGTTCCGAAAGAACGCGTACAGCGAATTCCGTACCGGGTATGCCGTATGGAATGTGAGCAGAAGACAAAAAAAATCCCGTACCGGGTGTGCCGTATGGTTTCGGAGCAGAAAACTCGCCGGGTTCCTTATACGGCGTGCCGAATCGAGTCCAGACAGTGTACGAAGCGGGTTCCGTACTGTGTTCAGAAGCAGGTTGAGTACACCTCAACACGTCGAGTCGCCCGATGCGTGCCGCGGGAAGTCGAATACACGTGCACTCGCATGGTGCCGAAGCAGATCACCAGGCGAGTGCCGTACACACGCTGTCGTCTGGTGCCCCAGACCGTCTGTGGCTCTGCCTGGTCGTCGTGTTCAGAGTGCAGTGGAGCGCCGTTGCCACAGGATGCTGCAAAACCACTGCAGCCGAAACCGGAATCCGGTTTTGAGTCGACAACGGCCACATAGCCCGAATGACGGCAACACGCGAAACGGGTCAGGATTGATCCGTTGGACATCAGCGTTGCCGCTGACGCAGATACAAATAATTGTTTCGTGGCGTTGGACGGTTGTGCGCTGCTGAAGGCACATCGACTCCGGGAGTTGCGTGACGGGTGCAACGAAATAACAGCAGTCGTCAGGAATGCAATTATTAACTGATCAGAGACTGTGGTTCGAAGGTGTAAAGCGTCACCCGTAACGGAGTACTCGTGCTCTGTCATTCAAACGTCTTTTGGTTGTCAAAGAAACAGTTGCGTCTGCGCAAGAACAGGGTGGAAGCACGAACTTACCGAACAGCCCGGCCGGAGAATCTTTGAGGGCTGTTAGTCACGTTCCTTCAGGCGGCAGCAGCGGACATACGTAACGGACTCTTCCGTTACATAAAACGCGGCGATAATCGTGCCGTCGGACAATTGGGTGACTGAAGGAGTCCCGAATGTAAAATGATGATAAGAATGCATCACATTGTCCACGACGTCACGCTTTGGAGCCAGGACCGGTGCGCTGCGAACCTGTGCCGGAACGACGCCCCACAGTTCCATGTGATTTGCTTCATCAAATGATTGGCCGCCGTCTTCGGAAAGTATGGCCCGGATTCCCAAAGGATCACGCCGATGATTGGTGACAGCGATCACACGACCACTTTGTAATTCACACACATCAGTGACCTGTCCCCAGAAGCCGGCGTCCTGCGGTTCGGTCCACGTACGACCTGCATCTTCGGAAAATGTTGTGTGGACGTTGAGCCCGATATCTTTCTCCATGTCGTGGGTCCAATAAACGCCGAGAATTCGCCCGTCGTTAAGCGCGGTGAGCCGAAGATCCATATAGAAGGGGTTTTTGGAAACATGCGCTGACCGGACCGACTCCCATGTACGCCCGTCATCAGTCGATCGACTAACCAGACCAGCCCAGTGGTCACTCGGAACTTCAGGACATCTCCCTCCGGGGGCTTCGCCGGGGATGACGAGAGTGCCGTCGGGAAGTCTTGCCAGGTTCATACACAGATAGAACACCGGATAGGGAGCAATTTCAAACAACGCGAAATCTGACCATTGAATTCCGTCTTGTGACCGGACCGAATAAATCGTTCGCTCATCATCACCTGTCTCACACGCGGCCCACGCAATGACGTCTCCTTCCTGAGTGACACCGAAGCCCCCCGGTGAACGCGGTGCGCCGCCGTCCGGACCGGGCAGATTCGGCAGTGGGCCGGTACATTGCCATGTCCGGCCGCCGTCAATTGAGCGATGAACCTTTGCCAGTGCGTCGTTGCTCTCCCTGGCTGAACCGTGTCGACAGAGGCACAGGAGAGTGTCATTTTTAAGAGCACAGACGGATGGAAATGCTACGTATTCACTGACCGTGTTGGGACAGGAATTACGGTAAATTGTACTGTGATCAAGGACTTCGAGATTTGGCATCGCGGGCTTTCCGAAATAGTTGTGGTGTTTCCCGTCCGACAAAGAAAAACGTTCCAGGAACGCGAACGGGCTTACGCGACCATCCGGCGAAGAATCCTGCCTGTCGAAAGTGAACGAGTTCACCAACACAAAACGGAACCTAGCACGGGTTGCTCAGGGAGAAAAGCATGCAGACTCCTGAGCCCTCTGCTGTGCCGAGTCGTTTGATGTGAAAGGAAAACTGTCTGCGATCGTTTCCTTTGGGGTTGCGAGCGATGTTATTCCAAGTTGAACCGGTATTTGTATTAGTAAAGATCTGAGTCGTTGATGGCTGGGTTTCCTGGTCTGGAACGACGCGATGGCAGTCATCTCAAACAGAAACTTCGAATATCCTGTACCTCCGAGGCGTTATACCGTCCGTCCGGATCAACGGAGACGTTTGGGTGTTTTTGGTTGTGACCGGTACCACGATGTGGGGTGTTCTCTGTGGGCGGGGAGGTTCCAGCGGGAACATCCCAAATTCTGCCGAGTCACACAACATGCTGCCATCTCCTGCATGTGGAAGTCTCCCTGCGGTTAGTCGGGGCGACACAAAAAAGGAACCAGACGCATTGGAAAACGTGACGTCGTGCCGCTGTCGTTCAGGTGTCGATCATGGCTACCACACGGGCCGGGGCCGCAGACGCGCCAACCAGTTTCAGTGGAAACACAGCGATTTTGAATCCGGAATGTGGCAGAGCATCCAGGTTTGTCAGTTGTTCCATATGACAATATTCGCGATCCCGGCCGACGAGGTGTGCTTCCCAAAATAACTCGTTGTGCTTGGTTTCCCTGGCTTTGCGGATCATATAAGGCAGGGGGAGATCCCAGCCCCACTGATCGATTCCCATGACCCGGATACCCTGGTCGATTAGCCATCGAGTGGCTTCGGCTGACATACCGGTACCCTTGCGAAAAAAATCCGGCGTACCCATGTACCGGTCCCGACCGGTCTTAATCAGTACAATCATGGCGGGCTGCAATTTAAGTCCGTGTTCGCTTAGATACGTGCGAATGTCGGATGACGTAATCACTTCGCAGTCGGCTTTGTGTTTCATGTCGACCACAATGCCATCTCCGAAGCACCAGTCCAGCGGGACTTCGTCTATTGTTTTTGCCGGTTTTCCTTCGCAGACGGGGCCGTAGTGCCAGGGGGCATCGATGTGTGTTGTGGAATGAACTCCCATCTTTTCGATGGTATCGTCCGACCAGCCGATAAATCCGTGGGGGAACAGCCGGAACGGCAATCCCAGCATTCGTAACAACCACTTTGCTTTTCGATGTGGTTTGTGCCGGATTTTGACCCTCATGAATGAAGGGTCACCGGAATTGAACCGAATTGGTTTTGAGAGATCAACAAACTTCATAGTCATCGGTGGTGAGGTGGCAGGATTGTGAACCGGTTGGCGACGAACAGTACGTATCATTCAACCGGGCGGGGTTCTCTCCATCGGCGACCATTTTCTGATACCAGTCGATCGGCCGCCGGCGGCCCCCATGTCCCGGCATTGTAAAACTCGGGTGACGATGGACGTTTTTCCCAGGCCTGCAGGACCGGAGTGACGAATTTCCATGCTGCCAGCAATTCGTCACTGCGTGTGAACAGAGTGGAATCGCCTCTCATTACATCCAGCAGCAGACGTTCATAAGCGCCCGGCAGATCTGCCGAAAAGTGATCCTCGTAATCGAAGTCCATTACAACCGGCTCTACGTGGTACTGCATTCCGGGACGTTTTGTCGAGAACCTGAGGAAGATGGATTCCCGGGGCTGAATCCGCAGTACAAGCTGATTTGGCTGTGTCTCCACCAGATCGCACAGGTCACCATCACATTCGACTGTGCTGAACAGGTTCAGGGGAGGCTGCTTGAACTGGATGACGATTTCGGTGACACGTTCCGGAAGACGTTTGCCGGTTCTCAGGAAGAACGGAACTCCTTCCCATCGCCAGTTATCAATCCCGACGTTCATTGCCACATAGGTTTCGCAATTGGACGTTGGGGGGACTCGATCTTCTTCCCGGTAGGCACGTGCAGGTTTCCGATCAACGAGCCCCGCAGAGTACTGTCCCCGGACCACCCAGTGATTGACCGATACATCTGAACCAGGACGCAGGGCCTGCAAAACCTTCATTTTTTCGTCCCGGATCTGACGCGCCTCAAAAAGTGCCGGAGGTTCCATTGCAACCAGACACAGTAACTGCAGCAGATGATTCTGCAGTACGTCGCGCACTGCTCCGGCGGTGTCATAAAATGCCCCGCGTCCACGTTCCATTCCAATGCTTTCAGCAACCGTGATTTGTATATTGTCGACATGATTGCGGTTGAGAAGCGGTTCAAAGATTGAGTTTCCGAATCGGAACAGCAGTATGTTCTGGACGGTTTCTTTCCCGAGATAATGATCAATACGGTAAATCTGATCTTCGTGTAGTCGGCGGGTCAGCGTGTGATTGAGTTTTTCAGCTGACAGCAGGTCATGACCGAACGGTTTTTCCACCACGACGCGCAGACGTTCTTTGTGTTCCAGTGGAGGGATCAGTCCGGAGTAATGTAATCCGGAAACGGCATCGTCAAACAAAGACGGAGCTGTAGCCAGATACACCACCCGCGGGGCGGGCTGAGGTGATCCGTGTTGCGTTTCGATCTCAGTTGCAGCTTCTGCGAGTCCCCCGTAAGCGGCCTGATCTGACAGGTCAACCTGAACGTAGTGCAGCAGTTGTTCAAATCGATTCCAGTCTTTTGACGTTTCTTCGTCCGGTGCATCCAGAACGGTTTCTCTGAGTTGCGATCGGAACTCGGCGTCCGTCTTACTCCGTCGGGCCACACCGATGATCGGACCGCGGCGCACGTATCCCTGTCGGAACAGGGCAAACAGTGCCGGGACGAGCATACGTGCTGTAAGGTCACCGGAAGCTCCGAAGATGAGAATGGTAGATTCATCGGTGGTTGCCTGTGCGGACATAGACCATGTTTTCACGAAAAGGATCTGGAGCATAGAGACATAGTCGAGTCTCCAGGGAAAAGTGTATCGGACTTACCGTGACCGGCTGCAGACAAAACGACAGCTCATCAGCCGGCGTTGATGCCGAACATCGGGACTGAATGCAGGTTAGTGACCCTCCGGTTACTGCGAATAACTGACACCGACTGTTGACTGGTCTGTTGTGATAGTGATTTCCTGCCCGGTTGCATCATGGAGTACCTGCAGTGGACGAGCGGCATATGGTTGCTGATGTCGGGCCACCAATTGTCCGGTAAATGAATCCAGAACCTTGATTTCGAGTGAAGTATGCCGACGTCCGTCCGGGAACGTAAACTGCCTTCGCCCACTCGTGTAGTTCGGTGACCAAAGAACCAGAAATGGACAAGGATCGCCGAAAACGGGGGGAATGACTACAGAATTTCGATTTTGTCGCCAAAGTTCCTCGCCGGTAGTCGGATCAATACAAATCAGAACACCCCGCCCGGTGACTGCTTCTCCGAATACCGAAACAGGCACATACGGAGACCTCCAGTTTCTGACTGAAAGTGCGACGTAGGTTAAACCGGATCGGTGAAAGACCAGGGGAGAGAGCAGAGGGTGTTCGGCAGCACTGAAGTCGTGGGAGATATCGATACGGGTGTCCATATTTCCGGAAGCCGGGTCCAGAATGATGAAATGTGAGTCGGCGGTCATCACCATGGCTTTGCTTTGCCCCAGCATTCCGCCTGAATGAAAGTCCGAGATTGGTTGCACGGACGGATCGACAGGAATGGAGTTGCCGGTGACCAGATTAATGATTTCCAGAGTGTCGGATGCTGTCTTCGTGAGCAGGTACTCATCAATGACTCGCGAGAGTTTTCCGGTACCACGTGAACCCTGTCTGACAACTGCTCCGTCCGCAGCACGCAGCACGACGTACCCCGTACCCAGAGATGACAACAGAATGAGGTGTTCATCGGAGCAGTAAACTTTTAGAAACTGACCTTCCAGATGGTGAAGGTCGCAGCTTTTTGTCCAGTCCCGCGACCAGAGTAGTTTACCCGTCAGTGGATGAAGGCTTTGTACGCCGCTGTTTGTGGAAACAACAAGCTGGCGAGCAGTGATTGCAATTGCCAGACCTGCCGCATCGCTGTCGTAAGGGCGAGTCCACAGCGGGGTGAGTGGTGCGTCATTCAAAAGAGAAATTACACCAAGACGCTGCTGACGTGCCACGACGACGAGCCCTGGACTGTTCCAGTCTCCCGTATAACTGACCCCGGCAGGAAAACGAATATTCGAAAGCGGCTCCCAGGCAGTTTCAATACCACGACCCAGATCAATTAAACCAATATGAGGCGCGATACCCAGATTGTTGCGCAGTGGGGACGGAATAAATGTAATGAACAGCGATTGACTCCAGGTCGGTACGGATGCTGCCGGGGAGCGCAGTCGAAATTTCTGATAACTCATCGCGATGTCATTCAGTCGAAAACCATCGGTATGTGAAGATTCGACGTGAACTTCGGATTTAACGGACGCCACCGGGGTAGTTCGCCGCATGCCTGGAGCCATCGCAGAGTTCCTTACGGTCCTCAGCAGTTCGTCTCGCTGGACAGCGTCGGCAGAATTCGTACCTGTATCCATGTTGAGCAGGAGCAGTTCAGCTCTGCTCAGTTGATTATCGTGGATCAAGTTCTTCGCAGCTGCAAACTGAGAATCCGTAGCTCCCAAATGGTTTGGTCGCAGAACTGACTCACCCGGACTGTTAGGCTGAACGGTGTCTTGTGTATCTGTTTCAAGCGTTCGAACAGCAGTGTGGAGTGGTACCGTCCAGCCGGGAATAAGATCGATCAGCCGGTCAGGAGTCGTATTCAGGTGCTCTCTGAGAATGGTTCGCTGACCCGGTGTTCCGGGCCGTATTAGTGCCTGTTTGAGTAATTGAACGGGGGAGAGGATGCTGGAATTGACTACGTCGTAGCAGTTTTTAAGGGAGTGGGCTGCTGCCCAGCCTGAATCGGGGGTTGTCAGATGCAGTTGATTCAGGCGATGTGCTGTCAGACAGTCGAGAGCTTTCTGGGCAGTAAGGTGTGGCGAATTGTCTGATTGAGTGCGCCACTGCCATGCACGAGCGCTCCATGCGGAAGTTTCCACGATACCAGTCAGGTCAATCACAAACCCTGGGCCGGTTTGAGATAAATTCAAT
The DNA here is from genome assembly GCA_022447225.1 of Fuerstiella sp. Taxonomy (NCBI): domain Bacteria; kingdom Pseudomonadati; phylum Planctomycetota; class Planctomycetia; order Planctomycetales; family Planctomycetaceae; genus Fuerstiella; species Fuerstiella sp. Next base: position 83,488 of record JAKVAZ010000012.1, read on the forward strand.
TCCTGAACACCGATAACACAACCGGTGTTTCCGTCTATTGTCAACAGGCGGCCGCTGTTGAGTGCGACGTATACAGCCAGTTCATCGGTGCAGATCCTGGCGCCATGATTTCCTAAAGGACGTGCCCATGTCTCTGAGCCATCGGTGACATTGATGGCTCTGCAATGTCCGTAGCCCGCTGTGATCAGTCGGGAACCGATCAGGCCAATACACGCCAGATCCTGTTGACCGGCAGCTGGCCCGTTCCGCACTCCGCGTGATATCGCCCACCGAATTTCCCCTGTATGAGTGTCCAGGCAGGTGATCCCGTGCGATCCACGTCGGGCACAGATGATACCTGCAGGTGACAACATCATCCACAGCTCGCCAAATTCAGTTCCGGCGGCTGTCTGCGGGACATGTCTGCTGTCTGCCCGAAGTCCAGCCCCAAAATGCTGAATGTCCTGGGCTGATTCATCTTCGAAACGAACACTCTGAATCCACTCAATATGCCCGTCGATCGGGCTGCAGGCCGCGATCAAACCGTTACCAAACAGACAAATGACCGTGTCATTTGTAATTCCCCCAACCACAGCCGAACTCTCTTTCCGATTATCGAAGTCTCCTCCAAGCCAGGTCAGCGGCTGCTGCCAGGTTAAGGTTCCGTGTGCAGCGGAAAGACAGTTGAGCCAGGTTATCCCGTCATAGAGAGTAGTTACATACAGCCGTCCCGCGAAGATTTTCGGAGCGCTAAGGAACAAATGACCTGCGAAACGCGGGTCTGCTGAGACAGACAGATCATGTTCCGGGTATGGAGCAGCGGTGTGTGGACGATCAGGTGCTGTTTTTAAACGATACCGGAAATTCCGGCGGCTGTGTGATGATCCATGCATTGAGGTCGCGATGTTTTTGTCCTCACCTGTCACCTGCCACAACACAACCGGGAACCGGCCGTTTCTGACCGCAACCAGGTTTGTGGCACCCGGTTCCAGCACCAGACGGGAAGGAATTCCGCGAGGCGAATCAACAGGTGCAGATCGCTGACCGTCCACGAAGTAGATTAAGTCGCCGGCTGTTTCGAGTCGCCGAAGGGGATCACTTGCGAGCTCGAAAATAGGATCTGTTGCCACGTCGTTCGTTCTGCGCGGAGCAGCAACAGATGACAATGGAAGAAACCACTGTTGTTCTCCGGAGAACCGATCCAGACAGACGATCCCGGCGGGACTGCGCAATATTACGGTCTCGTCGTTAAGAACCGGTTGTTGCCAGCCGGTCCTATGATGAAACTGACTGCCGATGTTACGTTTTGGCAGTAGGTCCGGTCCCTGGGGGTGTGTCCACGCGTTGTCACTCCAGTACCAGATCGGTTTCGGATCCAGGGAACGCCGGATACTGCCAGCTGCGTCTTTTGGTATTGCTGCGAATGATTTCTGTTCGGCCTCAATGGCAGCGCTCAGCCTGCGAATCAGTGTTGTTCGGGACCTGGTCAGAATTGATAAAGGCAGTAACTCCTGCAGTTGCCGTATCGCCATTTGGGCTTCTGTGATGTCCTGGGTTTTGAGTGCCAGGAGGACGTCAGTGATGAGGGCGTCGGCTGCGACAGAACTACAGGGATATGCAGTCGCAATTTGAGCCAGTGCGAGTCGGCTTTCAGACTGCAGCGCTTTGGTAAGTTGAGCACTGCCGTGTCCCTTACAGAACTGGTCCCAGCGGCGGCGGACAGAGAACGGAAGACTTGACAGCAATTGCACCGCTGCGGAACGTGTGCCGACCACGGGACCGTCGTCTGTTATGAAGCGGCTGCTGTCGTGCGGTTTTCGAAAGAGTTCGAGCAGAACACCGAAACCGGCGTTGTAATTGCCTTCGGCAACAGCCTTCTGAGCTGCCGCGAACAGTCGGTGATGCGACCTCGACTCAAAAACGGTGTCGTCGAGCAGGGACGAATCGAATCTCAGGCGATTGACGGTTCCGGTGGATTTGTCAGCCGGACAGTCGGCAGTAATCAGGAACCACGCCATCAGAACTACGGCACCGGTTCCCACGTGGCTCCGCATCAGGGTCGTGCTGACGAAGTCAGCTGTCCGCAATAGACACAGACCTCTGCAACTCAGTCTGCCGTCTGGAATCCGCCGGAAAATTGTCACTCGGAGTCTGTTTTCGTTCCGCATCAGTGAATTGTTTCCGTTCCGTAGAGATAGATATCGGTGCCGCGAACAGTCCTTTGGTATGGCGGATGCCGATGGATCGGATTGACAGTTGTTGAGCTGTCGGGGTGTTCATTTTGTACGACTGGCGGGTCAGACTGCAAGATCCGCCTGCCGATAGTGGTGTGACAAATGGAATGCCGCGGAGACTTTGCGGACGCTGTCGGATAGCTACACTGAGCACCTGGTACAGAAAACAGATTCATGTCATAGCGCCAGTAAAGGGAACAGGGGAAACCAGATGACGGCTACAATCAGTCCGGAAACAACACGTATTGGCTGGATCGGAACCGGTGTGATGGGTGCCAGTATGTGTGGGCATCTGATTAGTGCAGGATTCCGTGCAACAGTCACCAGCCGAACGAAATCGAAGTCCGAAGGACTACTCAGCCAGGGAGCTGAATGGGTTGATTCCCCTCGTCAGGTTGCCGAAAAATCAGATATTGTGTTTTCTATTGTTGGTTTTCCGTCTGATGTACGTGAGGTTCTGCTTGGGGAAGATGGAGCACTTTCAGGGGCAGCGGCCGGCAGTATTCTTGTGGATATGACGACCAGTCAGCCATCACTTGCCCGTGAAATTCATGCAGCAGCAAAAGCACGTAATGTGGCTTCAGTTGATGCTCCGGTATCCGGTGGAGATGTGGGGGCCCGGAACGGGACGTTGTCCATTATGATTGGCGGGGACAACGACGTCGTCACTGCACTGCAGCCGTGCTGGGATGCGATGGGAAAAACTATCGTACATCAGGGACCTGCAGGTGCCGGCCAGGACACCAAGATGGTGAACCAGATTTTGATTGCCACAAACATGATTGGTGTTTGTGAGGCATTATTGTACGGCTGGCGTGCAGGACTGGACCTCGAAACGGTTCTCAAGTCGGTAGAAAGTGGCGCCGCCGGCAGTTGGTCACTGACCAATCTGGGGCCTCGAATCATTGAAAATAATTTTGATCCTGGATTTTTTGTTGAACATTTTATCAAGGACATGGGAATTGCACTTGAGGAATGTCACCGGCTGGGTCTGGCTTTGCCAGGTCTGGCACTGGGACACCAGTTGTATCACGCAGTTCAGGCTCAGGGTTATGGGCGTGAGGGAACGCATGCACTGGAACTTGCCCTGGCACAGATGTCGGGGATCGACTGGAAGCAGCGTTGAATTGTCAGAACTGACGGTAAACCTTAGGCTTCGCCATTGGGACTGTCCTCAGTGATGGTCAGGGCAGCGACTTATACCGCTGTGGGTCCCATATTGTCGTTGCTTATGTTGATCGCAGTAACGAAACAGTAAAGACAGTGTTGTTGGCGATTCAGTATTCTGTTGTTCACAACTGATTCAGGTGTGTTATGTCGCGTCGAGGTGAGTGGTTTTCAGGAGTGACCGTGGCAATTGTTACGCCAATGAACATGGACGGTTCGCTCAACGAAGCAATGCTGCGGGAGTTGGTCGATTTTCACATTGAGGCAGGTACGGACTGCATCGCCCCGGTTGGGACCACGGGAGAAAGTCCAACGCTGTCTCATGATGAACATGAACGTGTGATCCGCGTGGTGTGTGATCAGGCCGCGGGCCGGATTCGTGTCATGGCTGGAACCGGATCCAACAGTACCACTGAGGCCGTTCGGCTTACCCGAGCTGCCAAAGAAGCGGGTGTAGACGGATCGCTTCAGGTGGCTCCTTATTATAACAAGCCTACGCAGGAAGGTTTCATTGAACACTACCGAACGATTGCTGACACCGTCGACCTTCCATTGATTTTGTATAATATACCAGGTCGTACGGCGAAAAATATTGAAGCAGAAACCATATGCCGGATTGCCGACGCCTGTCCTCGTGTGGTGGCAGTGAAGGAATCCACCGGTGACATGGATCAGGCTTCGCAGATCTTATCCGGATCTGACCTTACACTGCTGTCCGGTGATGACAGTCTGACGCTTCCGCTTCTGGCATTAGGCGGGAGCGGCGTGGTGTCTGTGGCGGCTAATGTCGTGCCGGCTGACGTCAAAAATATGGTCAGTTCCTGGACTCGGGGCGACATACAGCAGGCCGTGGAATGGCACTACCGGTTGTTTCCGCTTTGTCGCGACATGCTTGGTCTGTCTACCAATCCGATTCCGGTGAAGGCGGCAATGAAGATGACAGGACGTGACTGCGGCGGAGTTCGGTTGCCCCTGTATGAGCTCAGCGAAGATCAACGGTCAGCGTTACGCAGCACACTGACTGGATACGGGCTGAAAGTGTCTTAGAGTTATGTAAAGATATGTGCGTGCGTGGTGTACGCACATTGGCAAGCGGTCGACGGAATCGCCGGCCTGCAAGGAAACCGTTACTCGAAATGCGTCAGATGCACAGTTTTTTTGGGAAGAAACGGCAGAGCGATTTGTCCTCCCGCGAAAGCATAACACGCTGACGATCCAGGACCAGAAAGTACGATGACACAGCATGATGTGGTGATTCTCGGAGGTGGTCCGGCGGGCAGCACGGCGGCCACGTTGCTGGCAGCACGCGGCCTGGATGTTCTGGTTCTGGAAAAATCCCAGTTCCCCCGCTTCCATATTGGTGAGTCCCTGTTGCCGGGAACCGTTAAAATCTTTGAACGTCTGGGTGTTCACGATCGAATCCGTGCCGCCTTCGTTCATAAGCCTGGCGGTAAGTGGCTGTATGGCTCCCGAGAAGTTGCGGGAGATTTTTCTAAATCGGATCGTAAAGCCAGTTTTACCGCGACTCCGTATTCTTACTTGGTTGAACGTTCTGTCTTTGACGAGATCCTGATCCGGCGGTCCATTGAGGCCGGGGCAGATGTTCGCTTTGGAACTGAAGTGCGAAGCACAATTGTCCGTGACGGGCGCGTTGTAGGTGTCCAGGGAACGGATGAAACCGGCGAGTTCTTTGAAGCTTTCGGTCGACTGGTGATCGATGCTACCGGTTTGCGTTCGCTGATTTCTGCCGGCATGGGGTTGCGAAACATAACAAAGCCTCAGCGAATGGGTATCTATGCTCAGTACTGTGCGCAGCCCGGTCGCGAAGACATTGAATCAGGTTGGTTCATCGGGCAGATGTTTTATGATGGCTGGACCTGGCTTCTCAAACTTTCAGGGAATCGGTATTCAGTTGGAGCCGTAATGACAGTGGATCGATTCCGGAATTCAGGTAAATCTCCGGCCGAGCTGCTCGAACATCTGGTACAGGAAAACGATTTGCTGGCAACCGGAATGGCAGACGGCTACGAGCGGATTTCTGACGTTATGGTTACAGGAAACATGGGCAGTACATCGGAACAATTATGTGGTGAGGGATGGGTCGCTGTAGGCGACGCTGCCTTTTTCATTGATCCGTGCTATTCGTCCGGTGTCCATCTGGCAATGAAGTCGGGTGAGGCGATCGCGGATCTTGTCGCCGGTGCTCCGCGAGAGACTCCGCTGCCGTTGTCGCTGTTTCATCAGTACGAAAAGGATATGCGCCAACATGAAAAATCTGTGCACCGCATGGTTGACGCATTTTATCTCGCCAGTCGCCACACGTCGGTACAGAAAATGGTCACGACGTTCCAGGGAGGTTGGTTGTCTCGTAAATTTGTGACATTTGTTGGAGGCGACTTTAATGCCAATTCGGCTTTTATATCCCGCGTACGACTGTATTCTGAAGCGGTGGGCCGACTTTTTGGCAATGACAGCAATCGACACCCATCGAACCATCCGAGGTATCTTCACTGTGATAAGGATGAATTAGCCACCCGCCCCCGAGATTCAGTTGAAGAGGTGGCTGCGACCGAAGAAGCTTTGACCTGATATTCGCTTACTCTATGTCGTTCCAAGGAAGACACAAATTATGCGTGCTTTGCTATTGCTGATCGTTCCGGTACTGACGTCGGCCGCCGCGATGGGGCATCCCGGTCACGGGTCTACGGATCCAGCCTCCGCAGTTCATTACGTGATCAGCCCGCTTCACGCAGGATGGATGGTGTGGGCCCTGGTCCTGTTCAGCGTGGGCGTAAGGCTTCTGGGGAAATGGTTTCGACGACTTGAACGGAATGTTTTGTGTCGTACTCGGTGATTAAATTGAAACTTTAAACAAAGAATCCGCCGAGAAACTTCAGGAAGCCGGATTCACCGGTTCCTGGCTGGAACCACATCCACATTGTTCGCACAAGCTCGAAACCGGCGAACGCTCCGACTGCGGAAAACACCGAGCCACCTACGACACCCAGTGCAACGCCGGTTCCCCATGGTGCTTCTGCGCCACGCGTGCCGGGGGGCGGAAGAGTTTCAAACCCAACCTGACTCTGCCCGGACTCGAACTCCTCTTCGTCGTCTGCCTCGAAGACATCATCCATATCGTCTTCAAAATCGTCTCCGAATTCATCATCCTGAAACGATTCTTCATCCGCAAATTCTTCGTCTACGGACGAGAATTCCATGTCGGTGTCGGTGGCACCATCGTCGTCGAACATCAGGATACTGGTGTCCGTTCCAGCGTCCTGTTCCTCTGCGTCCAGCAATCCCAGGTCGAATTCTCCGGTGGTGAACGCATCGTCGGATGAATCCTGAAGGCCCAATTCGGCTTCCTTCATATCCATCTGCTGAGTTTCGTCGCCTTGATCTGCTGAGACCGGTGGTACCATCGCCGTCGTGATTCCACTGTCATCGGTCTCAAGTGAAATTCCGCTGCCGTGATCAGCATCCAGTGAGATTCCGCTGTCGCCGGATTCAAGGCTGATCCCGCTGTCGCCAACTTCCAGTGAGATGCCGCTGTCAGCGGCAAAATTGCTGTCAACGCCTTCAAGACTGATTCCGCTGTCGGAAATGTCGAGGCTGATTCCACTATCGTCGTCCGCGGAACCCAGTGTGATTCCACTGTCGGGATCTTTTTTATTGTTACCCGGATCGCCGCCTGCCATCTTAACATCGCTGTCAGAGTCCGACAGGGACGCTTCTGAGTCGTTATCGAACTCCAGCACACTATCATCCGTTTCAGAGGAATCGTTAGACTCGAGTGTGGGTCCTGAATCACCGGTAAGACGTACGTCACTGTCCGAGGCGCTCAAGTCCTCAACACCGTCTTCGTCAAACAATGAAGAATGAGAGTAGAGTTTGACGTCGCTGTCTGAGGCGTCCAGCAGATCCGCTTCTGCGTCTTTTTCCGTTTCGATCGCATCAAGTGGAATTTCCGGTGACGAATCGGTTTCACGAGTGCGCGCAAACTCGTCTATATCTTCTTGGCGAAACTTCCAGCTACCACGGTTCGCAAAGCCGCGAATAACACCGGCTTCACGTTCAGTGGAGAGCTCAACCGGAGTAATCCCGAGTCGTTTGGCGGCTTCTTCCAGCGTCAGATATTTTTTTGCCATGCTCGACGATCTATCCGAGAAGTCGGGTGGACAGACTGAACGGGTTCTGTGAAATCACGGAACTCGTTTCTAAGTTGCATTGTGCGAGTCGCGACTTGGCGACCACCACGATCTCACACATATTACTACTGATTCCAGATTTTTAGTTGAGGAATTGTGAGATGCAAGATCTTTGTTTGTTCCACGGGTGCTTTGGTCAAAGCTTTCTGTGAGCTTACCAGGCAGGGGGATCTGCATGAATGGCTCTAGAAACAACTAACGAGGTATTTATCTATATTAATCTAATGATATCGAAACATAACCATATGATGTGGTAAGCCGATCCATCGCTCCATTTCGAGTGTCGGCCAATTTGTCACCCCGACTACAAAAAAAACGCGGATCGGTAATGTCCAACGGAGTCTGTGGGTTGCAACGGTTCCACAAATGGGGGTAAACGTAGCCGTTGCAGCAATTTTATCTGCGATTGGCGTACTGGTTACCAGGTGGTGACATTCACAATTGATGATCCTTAATAAATCATGCTGAAATTAATCAAATCGGCGAAGATTTAGTCATCCTGTACATAACACTGCCGGCGCAAGATCGCATTTTCCTGTGGGTGTGCTCAAAGATATCGCTTTCACCGAAGGCTACTGGTGCAGCTGAAGACAACAGTGATGAGTCAATTTGTGGTCATTGGCGGGGACTTCCGGACCTTTTCTCGAGGATCAAACTGTAACATCAGTGCAGGAATGTCAGGAATTGTCCGAAATTTGCTTCATCATGTTGGTTGATGACGGTTGGCGCGTTGCGGAACGGTTGTGTTTACGGGGTTTGGCTCAGAACAACTTCCGGGCGGTCAGTTCTCCTGCACAGATACTTGCGTCTGTGATCAATACGGTGGCTCGACCCAATCATCTCAGCTTTGCGGAGATGCGCCGGATCTCGTTGTTCGTGCAGACGATTGTGGCTGGGGTGTCGTAATCGGGTACCAGGTGACGTCAGCAGATTTGGATCACCGGACTGTTCGATTGAGACAAATCGTTCCGAGAAACGGCATTAGCGGATAAAAGTGTTTCAGGCTAGAATTTCGGGTGTTCCTCTCAGCTGGACGTGTTCTGGAGTCCGAGCAGTTTGAATCGAGTTGGGGGGGAGTGGCGTATACTGGGCATTTATGTTTTGTGATCTGCAGTGGTATGTGGTGTCAACACGAAATCTTACTTCCCGCGTGCAACCGTGGTTGTCACGTGATTACTCAGCACGTTGTGGGTGGTTGTCCCGAAATTCGTCAGATGCGGACAGGACTTTTGCATGTTTTCATATGTCATACGTCTGCGTCGCTGACGCTCAATGAGAATGCAGACCCGGATGTGCTGACGGACATGACGATGGCCTGTAACCGGCTGGTACCTGAAACCTGGCCGTGGAGTCATACCTGTGAGGGGGCGGACGACATGCCTGCTCATGTTAAGTCATCATTGACAGATTCTTCGATCAGTGTTCCTGTCAGGGATGGTCGGATTCTTACCGGAACGTGGCAGGGAATTTATCTGTGTGAGCATCGGAATCACGGTGGAAGTCGTCGTTTGATTCTCACCTTACACGGGGAGTCGGTTGATGGTTGATCGAGCTGATTCGGAAGAGCAATGTCTGCAGAATCCGGTTGCAATAGGGGGGCATCGTACGGGATCGGATCAGCCACTGTTATTTATTGCGGGGCCGTGCGTGATCGAATCCGAGGATCTGTTGAAACGGATTGCAGACCATCTGGCGGAGATAGAACAGAAACAGGCGTGCCGTTTTGTCTTCAAGGCCAGTTTTGACAAAGCAAACCGCACGAGTGTGAACAGTTATCGTGGTCCAGGGCTTCACGAAGGGCTACGCATGCTGGAACAGATTTCCCGGATGTCAGGTCTCCCGGTTACGACAGACATTCATGAAGCATCGCAGGCGGAACCGTGCAGTGAAATCTGTTCAATCCTGCAAATTCCCGCATTTCTGGCCAGGCAGACAGACCTGCTGGTGGCCGCAGCAAATGCGGCCGTATGCCGGAACATTTGTGTGAATATCAAGAAACCACAGTTTGTTGCCCCCGAAGACACCGCTCATGCCGTACGTAAATGTGAGGCTCAGGGTCTGAAGAAGGTCTTACTGACAGAACGGGGAACAACGTTCGGATATGGTCGCCTGGTCAACGATTTTCGCAGTATACCGATTATGCAGAATTTGGGCGTACCGGTGGTGTTTGACGCGACGCACAGCGTCCAGCTTCCCGGAGGCGAAACGACAGGCGGGCAGTCCGCCATGGTGTTTCCACTGGCAAGAGCTGCTGTGGCAGCAGGGGCCGACGCCGTGTTCTTTGAAACCCATCCCAATCCGGAAGAAGCAATGAGCGACGGACCGAATCTGGTCCGGCTTGATCAGGCAGCGACACTGGTCAGACAATTGTCTGCGATCCGTGAAGTTACCTTAAATCTGTCCAGTCAGGACCCAAGCCGGACGGTTACATCCCCGCCGGAATCGGGGGATCAGTTGAATGTTTCATGAGCAGGATCCATCGGTTACGACAATCGGATGATTCTGAGCTGAGAATCAGGAATTTGAAATGTTATTAGTGAGCCCCTCCTGGATTCAAAAAAACAATGTGCCCGTCGTGGCCGCATTACTGTGCCTTATGACGGTTATTGCAGGCTGCGGTCCGGAACCGGGACCATCAGTGACATCGATCGCACCGACCGAGTCGCGTAATCAGAGCACACTTGATTCGTGTCGAACACGTCTCGAAGGTGCGGCTCGTCGGCTACGTCCGGACTCTTTGGTTGCCGTCAATGAGATAGCCTCGAACGTCAGTGCATTCAACGGATGGCTGACTGAATGTGCGCTAGACGGGCTCGAGGAACTGCAGGTAAGCGAGGCCAATCTGGCATTTCTTGATTCATCGGCACAGCGTTCCGTTTCAGCACCTCGATTCACAGCTCGTGATGCTGTCTATATTCGTGATTCCCTGATTGCGTCACAGCTGGCGCAGGCCATTGTGGAACGGCCGAGTTCACACGACGGTTCAGAGGTTTCGCGTATCCTCAGCATCTTTCGCTGGGTTGGAAATAATATCAGTCTGGAGGACACGGCAGCATTGTCTTCATCAAAAGGGTTTCTGGACACGTTGCTGAGCGGGCGAGGGACTGTTCGGTCACGAGTCTGGATTTTGGCTGTATTGCTGCGGCAACTGCAAACGGACGTGGTGATTCTGTTGCCTCATGATACACCAAAAGGTTCAGAAGATCACTCAGAGTTCCTGATTGCCGTATGTGTCAATGATGATGTTCTACTGTTTGATCCGCTAACCTGGCTGCCGATTCCTTCGGAAGAAGACGATTCGATTCAAATCAATGAACCTGCCGGATCAGAATATTTGGCGGCCAATGAAAAATGGCACGAGCCACAGGTCCGAATTATTGCCGAAACATCTGCAATTTGTCCCCGAATGCTGATTCTCCAGGATCAGCTTCCCGTTGAATTGTCGGCCATGCTTTACGAAGAGATCGCAGGCGGCACGTCTGAAATCAGGCCTCTGATCGACCGTGTGATTTCCTCAGGTCCTGGCGTATTTTTAGCTGAACATTTCGCCCGATGGGACTGGCCGGATCAACAGGCTATTGCCGCCATTGCGCCCGACGAAGCACAGCAGCGAACTCATGATCAACTGATGAAACCATTCGAAGCGCCCTACAACCGTCCACCACTGGAACTGGACACGGACTTCAACGATGTTCTGAGTGATCCGACACTTACGGCCCAACAGCGGGAATCACTGTGGGAACAGAAATGGAAGATGGAAGTCGAGAAAATCAGGGAACTGGAAAAGGAACGTGACGTTACAAAATTGTTTGGACGGCCATCAAGTTATTTGCTGAAAATTCGGCTGGAGCAGGTGGAAGGAAGCAGTGATCGCAGGATTATTCAGCAGTTGCTCAGGATACGAAATGCATGCATAGACGACGCCATTCAGTTCACTGTACCGCGGTCTGTTGATCACAGCGGACAGAAGTCAATTCCGATCCCTGAGTCACTACAGAAAGTCAATCGGGAAGCCGGTGGCAACGCTCTGTACTGGATCGCCCTGTGTCAAATTGACCGGTCACAGCTGGGTACTGCGATTTCCAGTTTTATGAGTTATCGACGCCAGTATCCCGAGGGAAAATGGTTCTATCCATCGTTAATGAATCAGGCATTGTCAGAAATGGCACTGGAACGACATGATGCTGCCGTTGTCACGTTCAGCGAAGCAGACCATGAGTCAAATCCGGACCGAAAACGAGTTGGCATACTGCTGAAACGCCTTAGAGCCGCTATAGAGCGAGAGAAGTCGTCCGCTGGCTCCGTGCAGGATGCCTCGTCGAAATTCGTTTTCAATAATTCTTTACCGGCTGACTGACGGTTTATCGCAATCTCCAGGGCGCGCCCCGGTGGTTCACTGGCAACTTGGCAGTTGCACCGTGACCAGTCGAAGTCTGCTGACCTCTGCAGATACGTTCAACCGACGACATCGCTGTATGCCGAGTCATACCGGTGTCATCGTCAGCTGTCTGTCAGGGCGCGTTGGCCGGCAGCGTGTTGAAAACCGTCAACACCTGATGTGTTTTCTCAACGGTCGCAGCAGCGGTTGCCGGGAAAACGGCAGTGTTTCTCCTCATGTCAACGGATTGGAACAGTCCGGCACTCCGTTTGTTGATACCGATGTATGCTGACATTGTCGCGGTCTGTGTCGTGGTTCCTTCATGCCTGTCAATGACCAGTCAAGGATTTGGTCGAAGGCCCCGGCGTTCCTGTCATTTTAATGTGAGTATCAGAATGCAGTCGTTCAATTTGACCGTCATTTGCAGCGCTATGCCTGGATTCATTCGATGCATCAGCGCTGCTCTCGCGGGAAAAATTCGACAGTTTGAATGCTACTCTATTCCGGAAGCAGGGCAGATGGTGCATATGCATGATTCGGATTTTATTGTGGTTGACCTGCGCCGTTCCGGTCGTAAGCAATGCGACCGAATCTGGGCGTTATTACAGAACGCTCAGCAGTGTCGATGCATTGCTGTCGTACATGCTGAAGAACTGTCAACTTCTGACGTGCCCATTGAACTTTCAAATCGTGTTCAGATTGTTGAACAACAGTCGGTCGACACCGACCTGACCTCCGTTTCACTGGCAGTGGCAGCCGCAATGGATACCACACTAGAGTTCGTGGACGAAATGAACACAAATCCTGCCCGGAAGGACCCCGTTTTCAGCGACGTCACGGCTCTGGCCCAGTACAGTCACAGCAATACGGATGACAGGACACCGTCAGGAATTCAGACACCGGCGACACCTGAATCAGACGCACCGATTGCAGTTCGGTACCGGACGGAAACACCTGAACTGTACCAGATGCTGGACCGACTCCAGGTTGCCGCTCAGCACGATGTTACGATTTTACTGATCGGGGAAACCGGTTGTGGAAAGACTCATCTTGCGCGACTGATTCATGAGGCATCGTTACGCGAATCCGAACCACTGGTGACCGTTGCCTGCGGGGCGCTGCCAGGCGAATTGATTGAAAGTGAACTGTTTGGTCACGTCAGAGGTGCATTCACCAGCGCACACGCAGACAAGGACGGAAAATTTCTGGCAGTAGGACGTGGTACCGTTCTTTTGGACGAAATTGACGTATTACCTCCTGAACAACAGGTCAAGCTGCTGCGTGTGATTGAAACAGGACAATTTGAAGCTGTGGGGTCTAATCGAACACTCCATATGGAAGCTCGCATCATCGCCGCCAGCAATCTCGAACTTCAGCCACTTGTCGAACAGGGAAGGTTCCGTCCCGACTTGTACTATCGGTTGAACACACTGACGTTTCGTATTCCGCCACTACGCAGGAGACTTCCCGATATCGAACCGCTGACTAAGTATTTTGTCGACTCTCATGCCCGGCGACACGGTATTGATTCTCTGCAGATCAGCCGCGATTTTCTGCGTTCTTTGCTGAACTATCCGTGGCCAGGAAATGTTCGAGAAATGGAAAACGCGATACGAAGTGCTGTGATTTATAATAAAAACGGTGAATTGATCGCAGCCTCACTGCCTCCTCACATTGTCGCCGGCACTGCGGGGCCGGCCAACGATCCCTCGGTCGCCGAATGCTTTAGCGAAACAGCAGAAGCAACGCTTGAGAATCGGATTGAGTTGACTGAGAAAGATATTATTGAACAGGCACTGCTGGAAAACAGTTTCAACAGGACGCGTACCGCACGTGAACTGGGAATCAGTCGTGTTACTCTCTATAACAAAATGAAAAAATACGGAATGATGCAGGCCAGATAACGGCAGCGCAGCGAGGTGGTGCACCGGTGCAGCAGTCGATAGCATTTCATCAGGTATTCGGGAAATGATTTCAACCTGGGTTTGAATTGGGCGTTCCGGGATTCTGGTGCGGATAGGTGTGATGCAGAAATCACCGCGAAGTCATCGGCAAACTGGCGTGACGCAATGAATTGGCGACTTGTTGCACGACTACTCGGACTGCTGTCCCTGTTGATCGCATCGTGCATGGTACTCAGCCTCCCCTGGTCCTGGCCGGAACTGGGGCAGACTGCCGTATTTGAATTTCGGGCGTTGAAAGGAATGCTGCTGGCGATTGGAGTCAGTACGTTATTTGGGGTCGGACTCATCGCCTGTGGCCGAAACTCTTCAGGAAGCGTTTTACGGAAAGAAGCACTGGCTGTTGTAGGACTTGGTTGGCTGCTTTGCGGATTCCTGGGAAGTCTGCCCTATTTGCTGACTCCGACTTATCGTTTGCCCGGTGTCCCGATGTCGCTGGCAGATGCAATGTTCGAATCGATTTCGGGATTTTCAACAACGGGCGCTTCTGTTCTGACTCAGCTTGAGGTTCCGCCTGGAGTGGCTGATTGCGAACTGGCAGCGAAGAACCGAAACATTGCTTATGTACCGCGCAGCGTGCTCTTTTGGAGATCATTGACGCACTGGCTGGGGGGTATGGGAATTATTGTGTTGTTTGTGGCGATTCTTGGGCAGTTGGGAGTCGGCGGGAAGGCACTGATGCGCCGCGAGGTTCCCGGTCCGATCGCGGATACATTGCGACCTCGCGTGCGCGAAACGGCAATGATTATGTGGACGATTTATCTGGCATTGTCAGGCCTTCTGGTTCTGATTTTACTTTGTCAGGGAATGAGCTTGTTCGAGTCCTTCTGTCATACATTCGGGACACTGGCGACCGGCGGCTTCAGTACGCGTAACGGAAGTGTGGGGGCGTTTGGCAGTAACACGATCGAGTTCACACTGACGATTTTCATGCTGGCTGCCGGTATTAACTTCAATTTGTACTACGTATTTCTGAAGCAACCGCCCGGACCGGACCGGACCGGGCCTCTGCAACGGTTGATGTTAATTACACGTGATCCGGAATTTCGGGTTTATTTAAGTATTATTGTTGTTTCAGCAATGGGGGTATCGCTTGTTCTTTTGAATTCCGGCACCTACGACACACTGGCAACGGCATCACGCCATGCCTGGTTCAATGTTGTTGCAGTGATCACCACAACAGGATTCGGTACGCAGGATTTTGCCGCCTGGCCGTGGTTTGGTCAGGCGTGGCTGTTGGTTCTCATGTTTGTGGGCGCCTGTTCCGGATCAACCGGCGGCGGAATTAAAGTTATTCGCTGCATTGTCCTTTTCAAGGTTCTGCTGCTCGAAACAGAACGCGCGTTCCGCCCGAACCTGATTCGGCCGGTACGTCTTTCCGGACAACGGGTGGACGACTCGGTTGGCAAAGATGTACTGATCTACATTTGCCTGATTACTGCAATCTTTGCGGGGAGCTGGATGGCACTGGTTGGCCTTGAATCATTCTCACCACGATCTCTGGAGCAATGGAACCACTCCGACCGGGGGGCGGGTTCTATTCTTACGGATTGTGCAGGCGCTGTGACTGCGACACTGAACAATATTGGTCCGGGACTCGGGGTCTGTGGTCCTCACGGTAATTACACACATTTTTCGGATCCAGGGAAGATCTTGCTGACTTTACTGATGCTTTTGGGACGTCTCGAACTGTTCGCTGTCATGGTACTGTTCGTCCCCGGATTCTGGAGACTGCATTGACCTGCTCTCGATGTCCGAATACCGGCAGGCATGTTGTGCTGCTGGGGGCCAGCAACCTTGTTCTCCACTGGTCTGTACTGATGAGGCTCGTTTTCAGTCGATGGAATGGATTTATTCACGTCAATACAGCGCATGGGATGGGACGGTCCTATGTTGCGCCCAGTTACTTTGGCTGGCGCAAGGTACCCGGGATTCTGGATAGTGGGTTGTGGCCAGCACTGACTCAAGACCGGCCGCCGGTCGCTGCTTTGGTCACAGATCTTGGCAACGATCTCGTTTACGGTCATTCAGCATCAGTGGTGACACAGGCGGCCGCAGAAGCCGTCGCACGACTACGGGACGTGAATCCAGACTGTCGAATCGTTGTCACTCGTCCTCCGCTTGAGTCAGTACAGGCACTCTCCGTACTGAGATATCGTTTTATTCGGTCGGCCCTGTTTCCTGCGTGCCGGCAGTCACTGTCACAAATCGTGGATGCAACACGGGAACTGGACGAAGAGATTCAGCGACTGTCTGATGTGACGCTGGCTGTACAGCCGTCACACTGGTTTGGAATGGACCCCATCCATATTCGTCGACGATTTCGCAAATCTGCGTACTCAACGTTTCTTGAATCATGGCCCGGTGCAACCAAAACCGGCTCAGGCACTGAATCGGTGCCTGAGAAACGACCCAAAACAGCGCTGCGCTGGGTTCTCAACAGGAAACTGCTGTGCGAACAACCTTCGGTTGTGTCGGGTCGTGGATCTGTTTCAGCGTGGTAGTGCTGTTTCGTGAACTGAAAGTCGTTTCGGCACTTAAGACTAATGTTCTGTTCATCCAGTATTTGTTTAAGCCGGCGGATTGGAAGATTTTACAGTCTTTGCGTTTGATGGAATTTATAAGAAGTCTTGGAAAAACATCCTGGCCGAACTCAAAAACCAAATGAATAAAATGGAATTGTCCACACATTGAACTTATCCGTGCTGTGGATTATTAAATTCCCTCCATCATTAAATTCAGGTCTGTGTCATGCCACTGTCTTGATTACCGAACGAACGGCAGCGCCACCGGCGGGATTTGCCGGTAGCACTGCCGGGAGGCAGGCAGTTGAATTAGTGCAGGGTGCGACTACAGGAGAAGTCTGCTCAGATTAACATCCACAAAAAATTCCGATCTTGACGAGATTTAACTAAAGCTCCAGATTGCCTCATCGTGGTAACTTCCGGTGTCGCACGTCGTTATGAGGGCCGTCCTTTGGCGGTGCATTCCGGAACAATCCGCAATGGAGTGCTGAGATGAGCCAGATAGGTAAATGGATCGTCGGGGTGTTTATTGGTTGTTATCTGGCAGTGTTATCGTTCGGAATCATCGGCCATGCGTTGAAGTTTGGTGTGGCCGGAAACACTCTCAGCTATTTGGTTGTTTGGGACATGTTCTGTGGATGGCAGGCGTATGATCAGCGTACTCATTTGATTGCCGAATCGGAGTCCGGCCGGTACTACGACCTGCGTGAACCGTGGGGGGAGTTTCATCCATACGGAAGCCTGGGACGTTTTCAGTACGATGTCCTTGGTCACATGGTGTCAAAACACATCAATCATCTTTTGAACCATACTCAACATGAACCGATTGATTCCGTGTATGTTGTCGAGGAGGCCTGGCCAAAACAGTACAACCTGCCGGAGCGATTGTGGAAGCAGAATTTTGGCACCGAACGTGACAAAATTTCGTATTACCATCTTCGTGCAACCTGCAACGGCGACGGCAGGGTTGTCAATTTAAATCCGGACTGGCTGAATCAGCAGGTGCTGAATTCAATCGGAGATAATCCGAGACTTCGTCGTGAAGTGAGTCAGGCGCATTCCAGCTTCGGAATGTGGTACGTGCCAACTTCTGGATCGTCTCGTCACGGACTTCGGAAGTCAGCAGCAGCACTGCCTTCCACTAACTAATTCCATCGAGGATCCCGTTCGGTGCAGCAGCGAGAGACGCTTTGCTTCGGATTATTACCCTCAAGCCATGTGAGCACTCACTTATGAATCGTCCACGACAGAAAGAGGCCAGTCTGCGGGATGCGATATCGGATTTCTTCTTCGACGAGCAGGTGCCGGTGGGAGCCGCTCTCACACGTGTCTTTTTACCGCTGATGGCACTACTGCCCATGCTGATGCGGTTTCCTCGCGTACGTGAACTGTATTCTTCGGACGGTACACCTGTGCAGATGTTTGAGTTGTTCGGTAACGGACAAGTGCTTCCGGTCCCAGGCCCCGGACTGGCTGTCATGCTCTATTCGCTCATGGTGTTTTGTCTGATGTGTGGAGTTGTGGGATGGAAAACCCGCCTCTCGCTCGCTGTCGGAACGGCTTTGTATGTGTACTTCAATCTGATGGATGGGATTGGCACTATGACGAAGTACAGTGTGATCGCAGGACACTTACTGATGCTGCTGACACTGTCGCCTTGTGGCCGAATGTGGTCCGTCGATGAGTGGCTGAGACAGCGGAAAAATGGCGCCGTGCCGGTCGTACCACAGGCGTTTCCGGTGTGGTCCGTTCGGCTTATGCAGTTGCTGTTTGCATACGTTTATTTTGGAGCCGCAATTACAAAAATTCAGACGGACGCTTTCTTCAGCGGAGAGCAGATGAGGTACTGGATGCTTAGTAACTGGAATTACGAAAATCCGGTTGGAGAACTTTTGGCGATGTGGCCTCCCGTGCTGCTGGTCAGTGCATACCTGACGGTGGTCTGGGAGATTTTGTTCGGAGTTCTTGTGTGGAACCGGCGATTGCGTGTGCCGATGCTGGCTATAGGCGCTGTGTTTCATCTTGGTACCTGGCTTCTTCTCGGTCTGTATATTTTTCCGGCGGTTTGTCTTTCCGGCTACCTGTGTTTTGTTACTACCGAAGACGTGGTCAGGGTTCGGCGCTGGTTAAAATCCCGAGGCTGGCAGGTGACCAGGCTGAGAAACACGGCTCTTCGAACACAAATGCCGTCAGCCGTTCCCTCTGGTATTGCCTGGTTTATTGCGGCCGGACTGTTTGCAGTTGGCACCGTGGAAGCGGAATACCGTCTGGATCTTTATGGAGTCCGGGGCGAATCGGGAATGATGCCTCTCACAGAAATACAGCGTGAACGGGCTATTGCTTTGATCAGCGGTGAGACTCCCCTGCGTGAGAAAGACAAATTCTTTTCATTTCAGATTGGAAATACTTCGTTTGGAGGCCAGCTGGCAAATCGTCGGGAAGTTTTTGAGTACGGTGATGTTGTGATTGCCGAGTGCAATCTGAATCCACCTCATGAAGATATGTGGGTCGAATGTGTCCTGGAAGATGAAGACGAACACAAGCTTGATACAGTCGGACAGGTGATCACACGGGAGATGCTGCGGGGGCAATTTACCTACCTGCTCGGTAATCGACTCTCCCCAGGCCGGTATTCAATGGTTCTTCGCAGTGCCGGTCATGAAATCAGCCGGCGCGGGTTCTCGCTCACCGGCGAGCCGCCGGTGTGTAAAATGGATACCGACGTATTCGGCAACTGACTGTTCTCACAACCGATCCCGGTATGATTACCGTCTTATTCGTCAAAGTCGGTGATCTGAAGGCATGGCAGAGGTCGTCTTTCGGAAAAGCCGATATGTCAGTCAGTTCTTCAGGTTGCGCGTTTCTGCATCCTGTGAAGGCTTTTACATCTTTTTTGGAGATGTAATTGTCTGTGCTGTTTGGCCGGTTCCAGTTCAGCTGACAGCAGATCGCGTGTGTATCGTTTTCCGACTGCAGACTTCCGGGGTCATCGATGTCCTTGTGTTTTCTCACCGGTGTGTCAGTTCGATTGAGACATTTAGCCGTCAACCTTGCATTGTTGTTCTGGGCCACTGTCTGCGGAGCACACACGTTTGATGTTCCTGCTGTTCCGGACAAAGATCCGGCCTCGCTTCCGGCGACCTCGTGGGGAACCGACGGTGGCTACTGGATCGTTTCCACCTATGAATCACCTCAGTCGTTCTGCTTGCAATCGCCGGAATTTGTTCCCTCTGTAACGCGAGTAGAATGTGGATGCGGTCACTCGCGCGTCTGTTTCAAACAAATGTGCCGATCACTGGTGCCGAATGTACCTGTCTGTATTTTTATTCACGGAAGTTTTGTAAGCCTGGCCGAGAACAGGCAGCAGGCCGGAATGACCCATCGCTGGCTCAGATCTTCAGCGTGTGGACACCCCCTGCAGGTGATCAATTTTATATGGCCGAGTTCCCGGCCAATTCTGATTCCGACCGTCAAAATTGATGTGAATCTGCTGGGACGTCGAGCGGCTCGGAACGGCTGGTATCTTGCAGAACTCATTCGTCACCTTCCCCCTGAATGTCCCGTGTGTCTCATTGGGCACAGTCATGGCTGCAGAACGGTTGCATCTGCACTGCACTTAATGGGTGGAGGATCGGTGCAGGGAATCACTCATCTGGCGGCCGGTTCCGACATGCGACCGATTCGCACCGTGTTCGCTGCGGCCGCTATTCGACACGATTGGCTGAACCCTGGTGAACGTTACGGGAGAGCCCTTTGCAGCACTGATTGTCTGATTAATCTGGAAAACAGATACGACCCCGCACTTTTTATTTATCCGTTAAGCAACCTGTTTGCCGGCCGTTCACTTGGTTCAATCGGATTTACTGACGGAGACAGACGTGACCTCGGGAACTGGTCGCGTAAGGTTCAGGATTACGACGTGTCAGAATTCATTGGTGTTGGCCACCTGTGGCCTCGTTTTCTGCAGGATCAGCGTCTTGCCTGGTTGATTCGAAATTTTGTATACTTCCCCAAATGCGGTCCAACAGCGGGTACGACTGCGTCAGGTGAACAAACCGTTTCAGAGACGATGGTATTACCCGTGGCGTTTCCGAGTGAGCCGGCAAATTCTTAATTTGGCCTGACTTGAATCCCTAATCCCCGTGGATGTTTGGAGTGGCACAGGGGTGGTGGATGGTATTCGGCAGGTCTTCATCGTACCCGTGGCAAAACGGGTTGCGTGGAAAGCTGAAGCTGCTTCCGTAATCGCGTGCTCCATCTCCGTGTTCAGGGATGACAGGCAGGGGCGGATGTGGAAAGAACACACCACCGTCGATCCCCGGTGTCGGATCGTGTCGATACATGATCATTGCACTTCCCTGAGCAATCATTGAGTCAGTACCGATTCTCTTGTGACCGGTGGGTTTGCTGCCGGATTGAATGGTCCGGGGCCTGAGCCGGTGTTCAGAAACAACGAACTTGGCGATCCGAACCGACTGAATGGTCGTGCACCTGAACGGTTATGTTCTGCAGCCTACGCCGATGATGTGAAAACGACCGGTAGGGGAACGCATGAAAATGATTGAATCATGAGCCGTATCCGAACATCAATGCAGACAGGAAGAGACAACATTGTTTCATCCCACCGCGACAACCTGTCACTGGAACAGCTTGCCGGTTTGTCAAATTTGTGTTCCGGAATATAACTCAAGTCGTGATATCTCAGATAATCTTCAAGTCTAATGTCTCACAACCTGGATGTGATTAACGTCAGACCTGTTCAGTGTTGGATGCTGCGCCGGCATGTGTGCCACATCATCCTGTATGTTCGTACACTGAAAGAGGTGTTTGCAAAAAACTGAAACAGCTGCGCTGAGTTCAGTCCGGCTGCGCTCAGCATTCAGGCAGTCAAGTACTGTTGCAGCCTGCTGAACGTCTTCTTCTGTCGAATAACCTTCAGCATACAGTCGCTGCATGCTGTGGAGTTGATGCTCAGCGAGTTTCTTTTGCGCAGCGATAACATCCAGTTCCGGCTGTCGATCAGTGGCTAAATTGAATAGTACCTCTCGCTGACGGTTTACATTTGTTGTCTCCGGGTCACGACCTGTCTCCAGGCGGTAGAGCGAAATGGCATAAAAGACAAAGGCTTTGCG
This sequence comes from Fuerstiella sp., assembly GCA_022447225.1. Lineage (NCBI taxonomy): Bacteria > Pseudomonadati > Planctomycetota > Planctomycetia > Planctomycetales > Planctomycetaceae > Fuerstiella > Fuerstiella sp. The sequence continues at coordinate 105,072 of JAKVAZ010000012.1, forward strand.
CCGTGTCAATTCTGCCGTCATTAGATTTTCTATTGCCTTGACCAGCCTCATTTCGTTACGTGAAACAGTGTGTTGTGTGGGCAACAACGGGGCATCAGCAGGCGTCACGGAACGTTTGTCAAACCGTAATGTCTGTAACCGAGTGGTGTTCAGTTGCTCTCGACCGGCGTCGTAGGATTCCTTTGCGATCCTCATCAACAGTCCCATCTTTTTTATTCGGCTGATACAGTCGGAGTCTTCGACACCGCTGCAACCCGGTCGATTCATAATGTGGATCTCTCTCTGCAGGCGATGGATAAGTTTTTGGGACTGATTTATTTTCGTATCGACTGCTTTAAGTTGATTGGAAGGTGACATTGACGCTGCACTGATCTTCATCAGTAATCGACGAAAACTTTGCTGGCGGACCAGGCTGCGTTTTGCCTGAATGACCAGCAGACGCCGACTTTCCACTACCCACCGTTGAGCAGCGTCGGACATAGTTGTTGTTCCTGCTGTATACTGATCGCCTCCTTTATCAGCCCGGTGTGCATATTCAAACTGGACCGGGTTCATCAGTACTCGGTCCAGACGGTCGGGGACCATTGGAATTAGATCCGGGAGTTCAGTGGCTGTTTCGGGTTTGAAAATGAAATCACACACAGAAGCGGTGTCCGTTTCTCGCCACGTTGACAGCTGTCTTGTGTTCCGATTACGCACGATGTCTGAAAAACGCGACTTTGTTTTGGCTGTCAGCTTCTCAATGCGGTGAACGATTGACATAACACGGCGATCCGGAGGAATGAGGATTCTGGCACATGGATCGTTTCGGAAGGCCAGTGGTACACCAGGAATAAAAAGAACAACCTTTGAGATAGGATCAGTCGGAAAGCGATGTAACCTGTTGAACTGCGTCCGCTGCAGACGCAGCAGCTCTGACCATTCTTCTGCCTGGGTGGCCCGTTCAACGGCTCGAGCCAGTTCGCGTTTGGATGCTTTTCCCAGCCTGTGAATGTGTTCCGTCTCAGCTTCTTGTCGCCTGCGATAGTCCTTCTCTTCGTCGAATGCCTGAGACTCTCTGACGATAGCGGCCATCCACTCAAGCGAAAGCTCATCGACCGACGAGGTCGTTAATCCCGATGGCACCGTTACTGCTGCAACGGCAGCCTGTATAATGAGCAGAATGTGGAGCATAGTGCAGGACCAACATACGGATATCTGATTGAACAACCGATTCGTTCGGTTTTCAAATGCAACTTCGGTTCCGAAGACCGAACAGAAGCAACACGCGATCCGTGAGTCCTGATGTTTCCATCCCGCAGGTTAGTATCGACCACACGGCTCAGTGTGTCAGTTTGACTATCATTGCTGAGGCGCTCACTCTATGTACATCTACTGATGTAATGGCAAAAGACACGTCCGTGGCTTCATGCACAGAGGTATGTTGCAAATCCAACACATTGTCTGCCTCCCGGCAACAAATCGTGTTGAGTGGTTACTTTGAGGATTCGGTCAGGATTTGTCTGTAAATGGCTGTCGCGCGATTGTATGCATTCTGCGCTTCTGATCGCTCTTCTTCCCGAATGCGATCCTTCTTGGAATTCCAGCATGTTTCGACGGCTTCAACACACCATTCGGCACTTCGGCGATTTGCGCGAATCGACATTCCGTCAATATGTACGAATACGGGATTGGTGTGACAGGATGCCAGAATTCTGACAGCAACCCACGAGGACTCCTCCAGCTCAACGGGCACTGACACTGCTTGGATGTGTCCATCTGCAACCAATTCCGTTGTCGATACGACTTCACCGTTAACGATAATCTCGACCGGAACGGTCCGGGTGTTACCGATGCGTGCTCGTTCCACATGCCAGTATGGTTTTTCGTCCAGCCGACGACTGCGGATCGCTTCCGTTTCCGATGTCACAGACTCCTGCAGCATCGCCGCTGCGTCGAATGTTACCTGCACCGTTTGAGGTCCATCGAGATCCAGGCGACTGGCAACACCGCCGGGTCCCTGTTCTCCCACATTCAGATCATTGACTTTGAAATTCATCAGATGACTTAGGCCATCGCAGCAGTAGCTGCGTCCGTCGCGGAGTCCGTCCACCCAGGTTTCGTAAGTCAGTTCCTCATCTTTGAGCTTGACGTAGATCCGTCCGAGTCCAACACGCTCGCCATAAATGCAGGGGAAGTCCGTCTCACCGCTGATTCGACTGGTCATGCCGCAGTTGAGTGTGTGGTACCACACATTGAGTTCCCAAATGACCGGTGTGTCCACTGCTGAAATAAAGTCACACACGCCCAGAGCTGTGGTGACGACATATTCGTTTGCCCCTATCCCGTTAAATCGCGGCATTGCGTAGTCTGGCAGCTGATTGGCGCATTTTCCCTTCCAGCCCGCTGCTGCTCCACCGTATTTTTGACCGGAAAACTCTCGATCACCGTTGGGCATGATATCGGGCAGGCTCAGTCCCCAGCCACTGTGACTGTATCCGGCTACGCCCCCCTGATCCTTCGTCCACTTGAGCACCGGATACGTCCAGCTGGGCCATTCTTCCAGGGATTCGGTTCCGGGATAGTCGTCATCGTTAAGGTTCAGTAAACACAGGTGTCCGGCATGCGAAGAGGGAAACCCACTGACCTCGACGTCGTATCGCATAAGGTTGTCGGGCGTCGACAGGGTGTGCACTTGTCCCTCAAAGAACTCCTTTTGTGTATACCAGCAGGGTCCCCAGCTCAAAACACAACCAACATTCAGGTCTTCCCCCAGAATGTGACGCATCATGGCTTCAGGGCCCACCCCTTCGGTTGGGCTGTCGTAGTGAGAGCATCCGGCGGCATGTACATGATGATCACCGGAAAACCAGTTGTGCTTCGCAGCATGAATCCATCGTTCCAGTCGAAACACTTCGGTGTGCGTTGGTGTATCCGGTACGGTGATATGTTTTGTTACAGGCAGGTATTCCGGGCCGCGAGCAGTATTAACTGTGTATTCGCCGGGCGGTAACAGGAGTGTCTCGCCATCAGCGCGATAAACCTGCTCGTGAAAAAAGAAGTCCGGTGCCAGACGTTTGGCGACATTCGGATAGATGCGTTCCTGGTCGTCTTTCACGACAAAGGAGGCTGTGGTCGGATTGCCGTCAAAATCAAGTACCTGCAGCCTGACAGCAACAGCAGGTATACAATTAAACAGAATCGGGACCGCATTTCGGAATCCAATATCCTGAGTTCCCTGCCCAACGTTGAAGGACAGCGCTGCCTCACGTTTTCCGGTATCACGGCTGGAGATCATCAGGATCTGATATTCCAGTTCGAGGCCCGAAAGTGTTCCTTTCATGGGCTGACGCTTTAACATTGACAGGTCCAGGAATCGATCCGGAATCTCACTGGCATCGACGAGCTTGTCCACAGTCGCCGGTCGCTGCCGCGGGGACGTTCCTCTCATGTACACCGGAGCAGCCTGCGGGCTGTCAGCGATCAGCTCCGGATTGATTCCTGCTTCGTTGCGCACCTTAACCAGAAATGCTCGCCATCCATGCTGCATCAATTCTTTTTTTACCGGTCCGGGGGCGACCTTTACTCGACTCTCCGGATTAATGTGAACCTCGGCAACGCATAGTGGATCCAGTAGTTTCTGCAGTTCGCGCACGGCCCGACGATCCTGTTGCATTCGATCGATTTCATTTAATCGTTTTCTGATGCTTTCGCTGAGCGGTGCCCCGGCAAACTTCAGTGCTTCTTCGACTCGGCGGACTGATGCCATCAGCGGCTGTCGATCGACCTTCCGCACGGTTGTTAATTCCTGTCCTCTCAATGTGGACAGAGTTATCAGTACGTTGAGAGCTGCGATGCTCGCGACAGAGTGGTGTTTTCGGAACATGACGAAGTCCTTTGCGGGGAGCATGTGAAGAAATCGGACCACTGGGGCCGAGCAAAAGTCCGAACCGGATCGTCGAGAACACGCTGACTCCGATACTCTCGATTGGCAGGACGCAATCCTAAAGGTCCGCTGCACCAGACTCAAGCAGGCCACTACCTCAATCACATGAAACATGATTCCAAAACGGATATCAATTTTGTGGTCCATCGTCACGGTTTTGGCTGAATACGATCCACCAATATCAGAGAAGTGCCAGCGGGTTTTCTCGTGTGGTCAACGGAAAGTCGACAGGACCGCCAACCCGATGGGACTCGTAGATGCCTGCAATCATCTCCACGATTCCCCGGCAGTCTTCCGCTGAACATTTGGTCGGGCGTTCGTTTTCAACGCTTTCGATCAGATCTTTGATTGCTGCTATGTGACCGCCCTTGTATGAACCATCCGGGCGAGGCTCTGGTTTGCCAATACCGGCTGATGTGATGGTTTCCCACTGACTGCCGGTTCTGCCGGGAGACCAGCTGCTGTCACGTAAAATGTAAGCAGGAGCCAGATAACCGCTGTACATTTCGATAATTCCTTTGGATCCGAAGATCTGTATTCCGAACCGTGTCGGTTTGCCGGCAGCAGCTTTTCTGGACGCGAAATGCCCGAAAACCCCGTTTGAAAATTCATAGCGTGCCTGTACGTGATCACCAGCCAGCAAGCCGATACCTTCAGCGCCCTCGACAACATCAGCACGGGTGACTGCATGACCTTTGCTCTGCACGGTGGCGGTGCATGACAACGGGTGACCACCGCCAATGCTTCGCATCAGCCCGAAGACGTGTGATCCCAATACCCACAGGTCTTCTCCACCTCCTCGGCGATCCTCTTTGCCGCGACCTCGGACCTCAAGCAGTTCTCCGATTTCCCCGTTCCTGATCAGAGACAAAACAGTGTCGAGTACCGGTGAATACTGTGAGACATGGGCGATTCCCAGTTTCAGATGCCGCATTTCCAGTGCACGTACCATGTCATCTGATTCTGCCAGTGTTCGACAAAAAGGCTTTTCCATGTAGACATGACATCCGGCCTCGGCGGATGCCAGTAACATGTCGTGGCGCTGATCGACCCATCGAGGACAAATGGCAACCAGGTCCGGCATTTCACGGTCCAGCATCTCTCGGTAATCGGCGTATGCCTTTGTCGCACCTGTGCGGTTTTGGGCCTCGGCGCGACCGGCGTTATCGGGATCTGCGACCGCAGCTATGTTCACATTGGCCAGATTGGTAAACGCAACGTCAACCGCGTGGCCGTAGTTGCCTTTACCTGTGCTGCCAATGATTCCGACGCGGTAGGTGCGTGACATCTTGTAGTTCTCCCCTGAGTCTTAAACAGATTGGAACATTGGAGCCGAGCTGCCGGAGTCTTTCTGCGAGCACTCTTAGAATTTGTCGCCAATGGTCAGAGCCACCAACGGGTGTGTTTCCCGGCGTTCGTTCGATTTTGATTGTGTTCTGCCGCATTAGGACAGGATTGACTTATGATTTCAAACGGACCTCCCAACAGGACCGCTTCTGGATGGGGCAGTCAGCAGCGATTGAACTTCGGATATGTGCTGGCGGAAGCCGGTTCACCACCCGGGGAACGCAGTTAATGGATCCTCATGCGAATTTTGATCCACTACGTCACAAATAACGAAAACGCGGTGGTGATAGAGGCCCCTCGAGTTCGTTGTTTTTCCCACTCACCGGCGTTGCCGCTCATTTCCCTGCCGTCGAAAAATATTCTGTAGCTGCGAAAACGATATCAGCCGGAGGAAGTCACTGCGTACCTTTTCAAGGCCCTGAAGTTCTTCTGTCGCAGAAAAGGAGTGTATAACCGGGCCTGTCGATAGGTATGTGGTTAGTCGGTGAGCATCTGTCGCACGACCTGGCGACGGCTGCCGGTTTCCTCGAAGATCCGCAACTGCTGGATTGCCCCGGTGTTCTCCGACAGTGATCTGACGCCCATTAGTTCATTTGTACAGTTGAGGCCCTCTGCAATGGGCAGCAGTTCATCGACCAGATCTATAACCACCCTTTGTACAGAGCGAGGTTTAAAATCCCGTGTACTGACCAGGCTTGCCTCCGCGCCGTAGCGGGTTGCACGCCATTTATTCTGCTGCACCATCATCGGGTGGTATTCGGACTGAAACGTGCCTTGATCGATCTCGTTGGAGATCGCGTGAACCAGACACTGTACCAGCGCCGTGATGGACTTCACCTGATCCAGGCCGGGAGGCATGTCACAGACACGAATCTCCACTGTGCCAAACTGATGGTGCGGTCGGATATCCCACCAGATTTCCCTGATTGTGTTGATGAATCCGGTATCGACCAGGTGATTGACCAGCCATACGTATTCAGACCAGTTGCGCATCTGATGAGGCAATCCGGCTGTGGGCAGTCCTTCCATGATTTTGGAACGATTGGAATGCAGGCCCGTACTGCGTCCTTCCCAGAACGGAGAATTGGAGGACAACGCCAGTAGCAACGGCAAATGACGCATCATCCGATCGCAGATCATGATTGCTTTGTCACCGGTATCCACACCTACGTGCACATGCAGCCCAAAAGTTACAAGACGCCTTGCAACATCCTGCATCAGTTCCACCAGACGATAATAGCGGTCGTCGATTGTGACGTTTTGTTCACGCCAGGACGAAAACGGGTGAGTCCCTGCCCACAGCAGTTTTAAATTCAGTGGATCGATTGCAGACAGCACCGTATTTACTTTTCTGCTGAGATCCTCCCCGACTTCCGCAACGGTACGACAGACACCGGAATTGATTTCCAGATACGACTGCATCAGTTCCGGTTTGACGAACATCCGGGCAGATTCCGGCAGCCGAGACATGACCTCATCAATCACACTGCGAAGCTCACCCGTTTCGGCATCAACAAGCTGCAGCTCAATTTCCACACCGATCGTGGGGAAGCTGTTGGCAGTGAATCGAATTGGAGTCATGAATGTTCCTCACACGGAAACAGTATTCCAGGTTGTCCCCCGCCGGGGTGCCCTCTTAGACCGGTTCACTGCGCTCCTGTGATGTCCGGCGCCGGAAATAAAAAGTGACTCACTCTCTGGTGTTTAAGATCCTGATTTAGATTTGTGACTTTGAGAACATTTGATGTTTTGCTGACCAATGAATTTCAGTACCGAAGCAGCTGAGAAACTCTCATTATAAATTTGAAATTTTGATTCGTGTCGCTGCCCCAGAAATTTCACAACGGTTTGAGCAACGACACAGGCTCCGTCGGCCACGAGAACATGTTGTGGTCCGAGCCGGTACCCACGTCCGATGGGTTTCGGATCTGACAGACTGTACATTTCGTGGCGGTCGCGAAATTGGCATTGGAGTCTAAGACCTGAGTGTGCGTTTTTGGAGAATCGGTGTATCGGGTCGTGCTGGCTTCCTGCGGTTGCCATGGTTTGGTCGTGGCAGTATCACATCTGCGAAGCTGTTGCCGAGTGCTGCCGTTCTGCGAAGTGTCGATTGTCCTGGGTCCAGTCATCACGGGTATACAGGAAATTGGAGGTGTCGGTTTCCTGGATCTCCAGGCGTGCCAGGCGAAAACCCATTTCAGTGACCTCACTGAACATGGTCCATGCCAGATTCTCAACGCTGGTGGCACCGTCGATGACCTTGAACCGCAGATCCTCACCGGAAGTCCGGCAGTACTGCTGAAGAATAGCGTAAAGTGGATCATGCCGGTTGATCAGCATTCCATGGTCATACTGCTGTCTGAGCCAGGGTTCAATTTTTGCATCAAAATCCCCGAACAACGTGCTGATATCGCCGTCTCGCTCTACTTCAAAATGCAGCTTCAAACCGTAACGATGACCATGGATATTGCTGCATTTGTCGCGCAGAGTTTCGTTGCGGTGAGCAGCATAGAACTTGTATTGTTTTTCGATAATCACGGCTCATATCTCCTCGGAATGGACGTTGGATTCCTATGTTACCCGACCGTTGCGTCGTCATAACGGTGAATTCCTGTTCTGAATTGACGGAAAGTCGAAAACAATACCTTCGTTCCTCGAAACGCCGCACAGTGTCGGGATGATGGACCCGGAGTAGTAAAAAAACGTCGCACGTTCAAAAACAGTCTCTCGACCCAACGTCAGGGCACGTCACGGAAACCGAACAGATGATCATACGGGCGTCAGAGCCTCCGTGGACGTGAATTTACCTGGCCATTACAAACGCTGATTGATGTTTCGATCCGTTGGAAAATTTTTCAGATCGAGTTTTGCCCGATCGGTCTATACGTCCGGTGAGTGGTCCACTGTGGATCTGGACCAACGCCGGATCGATATCTATCGACCCGCCGATGGAAACTGCATCGGCTGCGTGCTTTTTCTGCACGGTCATGGTGGAATTGGACTCAGTGACAATTGCGTGTTCTCGCAGCTGTTTCTGGAACACAAGCTGATGGCCGTTTGCCCTCACGGCGGGCAGTCGTGGTGGCTTGACCGAATCTGCCCCGAATTTGACACAGAGGTCACTCCCATGCACTGGCTGCGAAGATCCGTGGTGCCGTACATTACGTCACAATGGGAGATCGAAACACCAAAAATTGCTCTGCTGGGAGTCAGTATGGGTGGTCAGGGTGTTCTGCAGCTGGCATATCGTTACGCTCGGGAATTCCCCGTGATTGCTGCGATCTCGCCGGCCATCGATTTTCACCAGCTGCATGGTCTTGGTTTACCTCTGGACTGCATGTTTGCCTCGACGGAAGATGCCCGTCAGGAAACCGTTGTACTGAATCTGCATCCCCTAGCCTGGCCACGCCATCAGTTCCTGTGTTGTGATCCGCAGGATACCGACTGGTTTGACGGATGTGCACGACTTGCAATGAAACTGTCATCGTCGGGGATCATGCACGAACGTGATTTCGACACGTCGGCGGGAGGACATTCATGGGCTTACTTCAACCACATGGCACCTGCTGCGATTGAACACATTGTGAAGGGACTGCGTGCAGATTGACGTCTCTGCGAGACAGACTCCGAAATCTTCAGGCTCAACCGGCCCAAAACAAAAGTTTAGCCGTCAGGCAGCAAAACATGATGGACCTGCTGTCTCTCGTTACAAACCGGCAGTCATCCGATTTGACCTTGTCTTTTCTGCCGATCACATCATGTCGGGAAACGTCACATGTCGGACAAACGTCGGTCACGTCGAAAACAACTGGACGCCAGCCACCAGCGCAACTGGCTCATTGGTCGACATGCCGTCACTGAAGTGTTGAAAGCAAACGTATGGCCGTTGAGACGCTTGTGTTCGACTTCCGAGTTCCGGGCAGAAATGCAGGAAGTTTTGCCATCGTTTGCGGAACATGGACTCGGTGAACCCATCATTGAACAGGTCACCGCGGAACGACTCACACAACTTTGTGGCAGCCGACATCATCAGGGTGTCGCGGTTCAAATGGGGCCATTTCCGTATCTCGATCTGGTCAGTCTGGCGCGACGACTGGACGAACGCAACGAGTCACAGTCCCTGTCTCCTCTGATTGTGATTTTGGACCGCATTCAGGACGCCCATAACCTGGGAGCCATTCTTCGGACGTGTGAAGCAATGGCTGCGGATGCTGTCATTATCGGTAAAGCACAGCAGGTCGGTGTGACGCCTCAGGTTGCTCGTGCGTCCGCCGGAGCCGTCAGTCACATTCCTGTTGTACGAGTTGACACACTGCAGAATGCGGTTGATCTGCTCAGAAATGCGGGGATGCAGATACTGGCCGCAAGTGAAAAGTCACCCGTATCCGTTTGGAGTGTCGACACATCGCTTCCAACGGGGCTAATCATTGGAAGTGAGGCTCAGGGGATTAACCAATCACTGCTCAAACTTTGTGATCGGCAGATCAGCATACCTTTGTGTGGACGTGTCGGATCATTGAACGCTGCCGTAGCTGCCGGAATGCTTCTTTACGAATTGCGACGGAAAAAACTCTGAACCCGTGAAGTTCGGGATCTCGTATCGAATTGAGTTCCTGCTCCCACCGGGTGGAATGGCGAAGAGGCAGTGCGTTGTATGTCCGTATTTCAACCTGAAGGGCTATAGTAGTCGGCCGCAGTCCAGGCGGCGCCGGGGTAGAGGAAGGCACAGACCGTCCGGAGTCGTCCAGGCCATCGCATGAACCCCGCTGCCATTGTGTTTATTTGGTCTTATTCAGTGCGTCATGGTCGTCAGAACCAAACTCCACAGGGCGTTTGACAAATGCCTCTGCCGTTTGAGCAATCTATAGCTCAGGAAGAGCAGGATGTGGTGGCGATTTCTCTGTTCGAATCTGGCCGGGTCTGCCTGACCATCCCGGTTAAACGTTACTCAGTTAAACTGACTGCTGATGAATCACTTGGTATCTGAAACCAACGCGGAGGCCATGCCAGCAGAACCCATGTTTTATCGAAAACGCAGGAACACGGTGAATGATTGCAGGCTGGCACAGTCTTCGGGCCTGTATTCGCATTGACGGTATCATCAGAGTGCGGTATCGAATAACGACAGGACAGGGCCGATGCCGGAATGTCGGACCTGCTCGGTGGTATGTGACGGCAAGACTTTGATCGTGAAGGAGACGCTGAGATGAAACAGGCGATGGTTTCGTTTGTTTTCGGACTATCCGGGGCATTGTGGGCCATGTGGTTGGTTAATCCGACAAATCAAAATGTGGTTCACGCACAGCGATTGACACACTTCACAGATCCGTTGAGCAAGACAGAGCAGAGCGTACCACGATATAACGCCGACGGACTCACGAACGAAGAGGCAGTAAATGCGTTTGTCTACAGTCGGAACAACCGAGGAGTTGTCAATATCACCACTCGTACCGTCCGAAATGACGGTCTGTTTTTATTTGAAAGCAGTTCGGAAGGAGCCGGATCCGGTGCGATCATTGACAAGGCCGGTCATGTGTTGACCAATTATCATGTGGTTGAAGATGCGCGTCAGGTGAAAGTGACATTGTATGACGGCAAAACGTATGTCGCTGCGCTTGTTGGTGCTGATCCGGTGAACGATACGGCTGTCATAAAAATTGACGCATCGCCTGAGACACTGTTTCCGATTGAACTGGGTGATTCCGGCCAACTCAAAGTCGGAATGAGGGTGTTTGCTATTGGTAATCCGTTTGGACTTGAACGGACGATGACTACCGGAATCATTTCGAGCCTTAATCGCTCATTGCAGATCACTCGAGACCGGTCTATCAAATCCATTATTCAGGTTGATGCAGCGGTCAATCCCGGAAATTCGGGTGGACCACTGCTCGATTCGCACGGTCGTCTGATTGGCGTCAACACGGCCATCGCCAGCCATACCGGGCAAAATTCGGGCATCGGTTTCGCGATTCCCGCCAGTCTGATTAACCGTGTCGTTCCACAACTGATCCGCCACGGCCGAGTGATTCGCCCGGATATCGGTATCCAGGTTGTGTACGAAACGGATGATGGGCTGCTGGTGATTCATTTGACACCAGGAGGCCCTGCCGAACAGGCAGGTCTGCGTGGTCCTCGTGTTACACGGGAACGCCGCGGACCTATTGTGATCGAAAGAACAGACCGTTCAGCGGCCGACATGATTGTGGCTGTCGACGGGCAGCCGATCAGAACCGCGGATGAGTTCCTTGGGTATATCGAATCGAACAAACCTGGTGATCGTGTGATTGTGACGGTCATTCGTGGATCATCCAGGCTCGACATCCCAGTGCATCTTGACGAGACACAGTCCTGAGACTGATCGGGGTTCTGAAGCCTCGAAGCGTGTGTGGTGTCCTACGGTTGTTTCGTACGGCAGCAAAAGACGAACACTCGGTATTATCCCAGGTCCAGCGGAGATTGTTCACCGCCGCACTGTTGAGGTTGCAGTGACTTCACTGGTACGCTCCAGGCAACCGGCGTATGCTGAAGAATTCCGCAGCGCGGAGTTTCAGTCGTTATCATCCGTGTTTGCTCTGATTCTGTGCTGCACCGGATCCCCAAGAGGATTGTTTGTACAGGGGCGTTGTGAACATGTTTCGCTGCCGGCTGCGCCTGTCTGAAACCGTATCCGAAGCGTCACGTCAGCCAATGATGTATGGGTGTTTGCACGCTTGTTGGTGTCTGGTCCGGTACCATGCTGAAAATGTGTTTTGGGGAGTTTGTGAGGTAAACAGTGAACAGAACAGAACCAGGCCTTACGGTTGTTGAACCATGACCAGTCACCGAAGAATGATGATGCTTTGCAAATTTGGGGTGTTCCTGTTGACAGTCGGCTTGGTGACCACGTCATCAATCGCTCAGGACGAAACCAAAAATGAAAGTTGGCCGTGGGAGGAATTTATTGAATCGGATTTTCCATTTTTCTCGATGACGGTCGACGCGAGATCTGTGAACGGAGAATCAGTCAAGGATAATCTCATCGCACGTGCGATCGTGTTTCCATTGGAGGATAACTGCTTTTTGGCCTATGACGTTGATTTACTGCGAGTGGCTGCGGTATGGACAGCGGAAGACATGCCGTTCGTCAACGCGAATATGGCCTGCAACAGTTATCCCTACAATTTCATCAAGGTGCGTCCGGGGCTGGGGACATTGCCGCAGCCGAAGGGGGAGATCTGGTTCCAAAACGGTATTTACGCGGGCGTTGGACTTGGCTCGCCACAGATTGGAGATCCACGTCCTGCTCGGACAGATGAAGATCAGATCTGTCACGGAGGACTTGACCGAAGGTTAGCGCGTTTTCTCGGGATTGATCTGACGAATGGTGTTGAGATCCAATATGAGATCGCCGGCAAAGTACGCGTTAATGAGCGATTTGAACACGTTCAGGACGGTTTCATTCGTCGATTGCAGGTCAATGCGCACAGTGAACCGATTTATGTTGTCATCGCGAGGAATTCAGACCAGGTCGATTTTCAATGCCACGGTTCCGGCATCCTCACGAATATTCGTCAGCATGTGGTTTGCTGCATTGAACCATCCAAAAAACTTCAAACGGTTTCCGTGTCATGTACGAATACCGACAGGCGGAATGCGGCCAAATCCCGCCGGCAATCTCGTGGTGTTGTAGTGAATTCGTCGGACCGTTCGGTTCGACGCTGGCAACAGTCCGTTCGCCTGTCACTGCCGGCAGCGCAGAGCGGCGCTGCGCTTAATCTTGAGGAACTTCCGCTGCCGCTGGAAAATCCGTATGGACGGGCCGTCCGGCCAGCTGACATCAGTTTTTTTGGGACATCCGGACGTGCCGCGCTGGTGACGTTTGATGGCGATGTCTGGCTTTGCGATGGTCTTGAACCCAAATCACAGGAAGTCGTGTGGACTCGATTCACGTCCGGTCTTCATGAACCGCTTAGTATTCGAATCAGGGACGGAGAGATTTTTGTTTACGACCGGAGCGGTCTTTGGCGGCTTCATGACCGCGATAACAACGGAGAGGCTGACTATCACGAACTCTTCTGTTCCCGTATTCATCAGACTGCCGAAACACGTGATTTTGCTCTATCCCTTGAACTGGAAACGGATGGTAGTTTCCTCGTCAGTAAATCCGGTCAGAGGGGAACTTACAGCGCGATTCTTCGGGTCTCACCTGATGGCAGTGATGTGAAGGTGATTGCCACCGGGTTCCGACACCCGTATTTAGGGTATGATCCTGAGACAGGACAAATTGCTGCGACCGATCAGCAGGGGAACTGGGTGCCGTCCACTCCCGTGAGCTTCATCGAACAGGACGGATTCTATGGTTTTCGGCGCAGCGAGTCGCTTGATGACCGGCCTGTCAGTCCCCCGTTGACCTGGATCCCACATGCCGAATGCGGATCGGCCGCGTCAGTGATGTGGGTTCGGAATGCGGAGATGGGACCACTGAACAACAGGCCGATCCTTCTAAGCTACCAGCCTCCCCGCATAATGCAGCTTCATACAGACCTGGATGAACTCGCAATCCAGGGCGGTGCCACACCCCTTGACCTGAACATCGGATCAAATCCGCTGCTCAAAGCCGCGATCAATCCCGCCGACGGATTGTTGTATTTAACCGGCTTTAAGGTTTGGGGCAGTCTGGCACAGAATGCGACATTTTTCGGAAGGGTTCGTACGGATTCGTCAAAGCCCTGGACAGTCCCGTGCAAAGTTCAGACGGCGCGTCGCGGCATTCTTCTTCGATTCGACCACCCGCTCGATCTGGAGACTGCATCCAGTCGCGGCGCCTACACCGTTCGACGGTGGAATTACAAACGTACCAGTCAATACGGGAGTGGACATTATCGACTCGATGGAACGTCCGGAACCGAAACACTTCCGGTATCGTCGGTACAGATCTCGAGGGATCAGCAATCTGTGTTTTTGGGTATTCCCGGCATGCGTGCAGTCATGCAGATCGAAGTGAGCTACGAGATCGCCGTTCAGAATGATGAGCCGGTTCGGCATCAAACCTTTCTGTCTGCTCATGTTCTGCGGAAAATCGATCTGACGACGCATGGTTTTGCAGGCAATGAGGTCGATCTAAGCAGGCGAACAGTTCCTCCGGCATCAAAGCCGCCGGCCAGGCCAACGATAAAACGTGGTGCGCGGTTATACCGACAGGTGGGATGTATCGGCTGCCATTCAGTCGATGGTTCGGCGGTTGGCAAAAACGGTCCCAGTTGGCTTGGTCTTTACGGATCTGAACGCAAGCTGATTTCGACAGGGGAGTCTGTAACGGCCGACGAATCGTACCTCCGGGAATCGATCTTGAATCCTGCCGCAAAGGTAGCGGCTGGTGCCGTGAACGGTGAATCCGGGATGCCCATCTATGCCGGTGTACTTGGTGACGACCAGATCGATTCCCTGTTGTTATTTATCAGGGCTCTGGCTGACGAAGATGCGTCATCACACTTTGTTGTTTCCGCATCGTCGGATACGGCTGTCCGCGACTGGAGGGTCGAGGACTTTCGTGACGAATTAATGCGTCCGCTAAGTGGGCGTTCTTTTCAGCAGGGCAAACTCGTGTTTTTAGGTGCTTCCTGTTTTTCCTGTCATCGCATCGGCGAGGGGAAGGGTGGCACCCTTGGTCCGGACCTCACAAAGCTCGGCGAAAACGTGCGTGGTCTTGAATTACTCACGCACATTCTAGAACCGTCGCGGAAAATCGATGACAAATTTAAATCCAGATCCGTTGTTACCCTGGATGGCAGGGTGCACAGGGGATTTTTGATATTTGAGGATGACACGGAGATTCGAATTACAGGTGATCCATTGTCGAATAAGCCTCCAACATCGATCAATAAAAGCGAGATCGAACAGATGACGCTGTCGAATATTTCGCCGATGCCGAAAGGGATGCTGAATCCGTATGACCAGCTGCAGGTTCTCGACCTGCTTGCGTATATCGAGTCACGCGGCAACCCCGATCATACGGCGTTTGCTCGTTAAGAAAGGAATCGGCGGATGGCGCCGCCCGGAAATCGCGATTTATTACGGATGCCTTCGATATTCTGCCAATCGCTTTGACAAGGTTCCTGCGGTCCGTTCCGGTTCGCACGCAGCATTCGAGGACCGTCAGTCGCTCGGATCAGGACTGCCGGTCGGGAACGACCGACCGAGCGACTGACTGAATGGAGTGACGGAGACGTAACTTTGGTGTGTTCGTGGCCGTCGAAATTAACACATTGGTCTTTCGTAGTTCAGTAGTACCGGAGTGTTGTTTGTAAGCTGTTCCGGTTTCTGTAAATACGTGGCCTGCGTTCTCCGGCTGTGTTTCATCCTACAATCGTCGTGATTCATTTAAACGTCACTTAACGGTGAACTGCATCAGATGGGATCCGTCTGGTGATCAAGTGCGAATTTGAGACTGTGATCTGTCAGTCAGCTGAGCGGGGGCAGTCATCGTGTTGTACAGTGTGGTAACGAGAGAGGTCAGGACATCGATCTTTAACCCGCGTTCAGGTTGTCCGTTGGTTACGGACAACCTGTCAGAAGCCAACTGTATTTCAACGTCTGCGGACCATGTTATAATCTGCCGCGGTTCGTCTACGCTTACTCCTGACCGTATCGGTTTGACATGTTCAGTAATGACGCTCTTACCCCGCAGGCATCTGCAAGCCGACGCTCTTTTCTGCAATCGGGTACGGTCGCGGCGGCCGGTGTGGCGGCCCGTTCAGTTCGGGGGACAGAACCCGGTTCCGTTTCGGACACGGTCCGCGTGGGACTTGTGGGTGCCGGCGGACGGGGGAGTGGCGCGGTGGAAAACACCATGAGCGTCAATGACAATGTGAAGCTGGTGGCGATCGCAGACGTTAACGAGCGAAAGCCGCAATCATTATTACGCCGAATGGAACCAAGGTACGGTGCTCGCGCGGCAGTGGCGGCAGGAAAGATTCACACAGGACTGGATAGTTACAAACAGATCCTCGATGACCCGGATGTGGATCTGGTTCTTTTTGCGACGCCGCCAGGATTTCGACCTCGACACCTTCTGGAAGCTGTCCAGGCGGGCAAGCATATATTTGCGGAAAAACCAGCCTGCGTTGATCCGGCCGGATATAAGATCTGCCTCAAGGCGCATACTCTGGCCGAAGCCAACGGCACGTCAATAGTGACCGGAACACAGTATCGTCGTCAGACCAGCTATCTCGAAGCCGTTAATCGAATCCACGACGGAGCCATTGGCGAAATCATCAGTTCGCAAATGCGGTATTGTGCCAGCGGAATCTGGTACCGTCCGCGGAAGGACGGAATGAGCGATACGGAGTATCAGATTTACAACTGGATGCATTTCATCTGGCTGTCAGGTGATCAGATTGTCGAACAGGCCGTTCATAATATTGATACGATGAACTGGATCATGGGGGGGCCGCCGGAACTGGCCTATGGCGGTGGCGGGCGATTCACTCGGCCCGGTGACAGTCAGATGTGGGACAATATGGCCATCGATTTTATCTATCCCGGCAACCGTATGTGTTCATTCATGTGTCGTCAGATGCCCAACACGGACACAGATAATTCCAATGTTATTTACGGGACAGACGGTGTGATGACGATCTACGGTGGTGATCGAGGCTCACTGATGACCGATCGTAACGGAACAGAATTATGGTCGATGTCGGGTGATATCGGTGCCGCATACCTTCAGGAACACAAAGATCTCGTGAATTCGATCATTTCGGGCCGCCCGATCGTGGAACTCAACGACACCGCTGACAGTTCCCTGACGGCAGTGATCGGACGCATGGCGGCCTATACGGGTAAAACTGTTACATGGGACTTTGCCGTCAATCGTTCAGCACTTGACATGTTTCCGGCAGAACTCAACTATGGCGGGGACATGGCCAGTCCTCCGTTCGCCATTCCGGGCAGGGAACGACTGAGCTGATCGAATGGCCAGTTAATTCAACAATCACAAAGCATCGATGTTTTTAACCACTCCTGACGTTTCCATTGACTGACCGTTGTTGATTTGTCAGTGCTGATATCGTCTGCTTCGCAGACGGCACCAAACATCTCGCGGAACAGGAACAAATTCAGTTTGGAACTGATGTGTCAGCCATCGTGTTTACTCTCAGCATGAGACATGCTGAAACAGTGTTCTGACAGAAAAAATTTTCGATCCTGACCGTTGTCTGATGCATAACAGTATCCCTGAGCGTGTTTTAAAACAGAGGCTGACTGGCAGTCGATATGTATAAAGCCCGACTTATTTCGTTATTGCTTTTCAGCATTCCGGTCTCCGGAACGGCGGATGAGGATCTTTCTGCCTATCCGTGGTCATTTCAGCCAGTTGTCCCTGTTGATCCTCCATCAACTGTCGACCTGCATTATGGAGCAAAATGTCGGAATACTGTCGATCGGTTTATTTATCGCGAACTTGAAGAGGCAGAACTGGAACCGGCACCAGCGGCTGATCGGCACACACTTGTGCGGCGCGCATGTTTTGATCTGCTGGGACTGCCGCCAACTCAGAAACAGATGGATCAGTTTTCCGCCGGACTGTCTGCGGACGGCTGGATGAAACTGGTCGACTCACTTCTGGAGTCCCCGCATTATGGTGAGCGGTGGGGACGGCACTGGCTGGATGTGGCTCGTTATGCTGACAGCGGAGGCTATGAAACAGATATTTACTACCGGAATGCCTGGCGGTATCGCGACTATGTCGTCAAGAGTTTCAATGACGACAAACCGTACAATATTTTCGTCCAGGAACAGATCGCCGGTGACGAACTCTGGCCGGACAACCTTGACCTGGATCCCCGACGTGTTTATGTAATTCCGGAGACCAAGCAAAGGCATCTGGAAGCTCGCGTGGGTACCGGATTCTACTCGCTGGGGCCCCGTGTGCATGAATCGGCACTTGATGCCGGTCGGCTGCACTATGAAACGCTTACTGACTGGGTGGATACAACCGCATCGGCTTTCATGGGACTGACGATGGCGTGCGCCCGATGCCACGAACACAAGGTCGATCCATTCACTCAGGAAGACTATTTCTCACTGCAGGCGATCTTTTCATCCTCTCGAGAAGTCGAGCTGCCGTTGTGGAACGCCATGGGTGAAGCCGACTGGCGGCAGAATTTTCCTCGGATCGTAGCCGTCGGAGAAGCGCGTCGGGCCTATCAGCTGTTTGAAGTACAGACCGCGGGAACAGAACTGTCACCCGACCAAACCCAGGAAAAGCAGAGGCTGCTGGCAGCAATCGGCGAGGCAGTACTGGCGTTACCTGAAAGGACCGGTGGTCAGGAAACAATTCCGTATGATGCCTTGATGCACATTCCGACGGTGAGCGTTCTTGGTCGCGAGCACCCGCAACTGATCAAGCCAAGTTATGTCCTGGAACGAGGGGAATTACAGAAACCACAACAGCAGATGTCTCCGGCTCTGCCGATTTCACTGGCGTCCGCAACATCGACGTCAGCAGAACTGGCTGACGGATTTGATTCGCGAAAGCAGTTTGCGTTGTGGCTGACACGGAAAGACCATCCGTTAACCGCCCGTGTGATGGTCAATCGAATCTGGCACTGGCATTTTGGGCGAGGTCTCGTTGAAACTCCGAATGATTTCGGCTTCATGGGGGAAGAACCGTCGCATCCGGAACTGCTTGACTGGCTGGCAGCGGAATTCGTGGCCAGTGGATGGAGCATCAAACATCTGCACCGACTGATCATGAATTCCTCGGTGTACCGGCACAGCAGTCGCTTCAGTTCGTCGCGACACCTGGAAGAAGATCCTGATAATCGGCTGCTGTGGAGAATGAATCGTCGTCGACTGGAGGCGGAAGCATTGTGGGACGCGGTACATTCAGCAGCCGGAACAATTAACCTCAGCCTGGGTGGCCCGCCTGTTGTTCCTGCCCTGGCCGATGATGAAATCGCTTCACTGCGGGACAAATGGCACTGGGTCGTGTCTGCAGACACCGCGCAGCACACACGTCGAGGGCTCTATATTCTGGTGCGTCGCAATTTCAAATTTCCCATGTTTCAGGTATTTGACTCACCCGTCACCTCACAGAGTTGTCCTGTACGCGATGTAACGACAGTGGCTCCCCAGGCATTGTGGGGCCTGAATAATGGTTCTGTGTTTCGACAGGCGATGCACATGGCAGGAAGAATCGTGCAGGAATCGGGCAGTGATCCGCGAAATCAGGTTATTCGGGCCTGGAAACTGGCACTGAGTCGTCTGCCCGACGAGGATGAAACAGAATCAGGGCTGCAGCTGCTTCGTTCACTGGAGGCAGAAGAAAGTCAGAGGTTAACGGATCCTCCTGAGTCGCTGTCGACGGCCGTTCCGGAAAGAGCCCGATCGCTTTCCAAGTTATGTCTGGCGTTGTTTAATCTGTCTGAATTCTCATTCGTAGATTGATCTGTTGTGAATTCACGTCGCGATTTTCTGTTCAACGGTGGTCTCGGCTTTGGCAGCACGGCCCTTGGCAGCATGCTGGCGGATGACGTACAGGCCCAAGCCTCCCGCACTCGCAATCCGCTGGCGCTTCAGTCGCCTGATGCTCCCGGTACAGCCAGGAACGTCATTTTTCTGTTTATGCAGGGTGGCCCCAGTCATCTGGAGACATTCGACGAAAAACCGGCTCTTGCGAAATATGACGGACAGTTGCTGCCGAAAGAGTTACGAGACTTTGATCTGGCCCAGATCAACACGGCAGATTCTCAGGTCATGGCGACACAATTTCCATTTCGGCGCCATGGTGAAAGTCGGCTGCCGATCTCAAGTCTGTTTCCGAAACTCAGTCGCCACGCGGATCGTCTGGCCGTTGTTCGATCGATGCACCATGAACTGTTCATTCATGGTTCGGCCATGATCATGATGCACTCGGGAACCCGACTGCTGGCGCATCCAACGGTTGGAGCGTGGGTCACCTACGGGCTTGGGTGTGAGAGTAATAATCTGCCATCCTACATCGCAATGACGGACAGTGTTTTTCGTAATGGCGCATCGATGTACTCGTCCGGTTTTCTGCCGGCCGTTTATCAGGGAACTCCCATGCGTGCCGAAGGTGTGCCAATCCAGAACCTGCAGCGTCATCCGAGTGTTGCCGGTCGGGAACAGCGATTACTGCTCGACCAGATCAACGCGTGGAATCAGCAGCATCTGGCCGGGCGCCCCGGAGACAGTCGACTGGATGCACGCATTGCGAACTACGAGCTGGCGTATCGCATGCAGTCGGCGGCCCCGGAACTCATCGATCTTTCCGGTGAAACAAAAGCCACTCGGGATCTTTACGGAATTGAAAACGGCACGGCGGACCGTTTTGGCCGGATGTGCCTCATGGCTCGGAGGATGGTGGAGCGAGGAGTGCGGTATGTTCAGCTGATCAGTGCCGGTTGGGACGCCCATGGAGACTGTAAGGGCAACCATGAAGGCCAGGCGGCCAAAACAGATCAGCCGATCGCCGGATTGATTGAAGATCTTGATCGGCGAGGATTGCTGGACAGTACATTGCTGGTGTGGGTTGGTGAATTCGGCCGCACCCCGATTCGTCAGGGATCCGGTGGTCGAGACCATCATCCGTACGGATTCAGCGCCTGGCTGGCCGGCGGGGGAGTGCAGGGTGGTAAAGTGATCGGGGCGACGGATGATTTTGGATTTCACGCGATTGAGGATAAGGTCCACGTCAACGACCTGCATGCCACCATTCTGGGACTGCTTGGCATCGATCACGAAGCTCTCACTTATTATTTTGAGGGGCGGGTTCGTCGCCTGACTGATGTGGGCGGGCAAAACAATCTTGCCTCGCGACTGGTTGCCTCATGACCGCAAAACGGAAGCTACTGTGAGACGCTGTGGGTTCTGAATCGGGAAACAGCCTGGGGGCCGTGCAGAGCAGGGTGCCGCCATCGGCACTGCTATCGGAGATTCGTGTTGTACGTTGCAGTCTGCCCCCCCGACTTACAGATCACCGGATCGGTCTCATCGGTTCCGCAGGAACGAACTCGGTGTTGGTTTCCTGAAAGTGATCCTGAAGGGTCTGGGCGCTAAAAAAATGCATTACAAAATAAACAACGGGTTAAGCATCAACGCGTCACATCGAGCTTTGTTAGTTTTTTGCCTTCGGAAAGCGCCAAAACAACGCTATTTCCCCGGATGAGTGCCTTGCGTTCGCACCTCCGCGCGAAATAATGTGAGCTGCAGCATCCGACCTTTTGCGGGTATGCGATGCTGCCTCCAATTGCGGTGAGTCCAGCCAAACCGGGTCAGGTCAGAAATGAAGCAGCCCTGCGGTATTCGGTTCTCAGGTGCATGCGGAGGTAGCATTGCGTTCCCGCTTGTTTTTTGAGACCTGTTGTCAGAATTCCTCTCACTGCCTGAATTCCCGGGGCAGCCAACCTTGGGTTTGTCGATGGGGCGTTCGCTGTTTAAACATGATAACGTGTACTGAGGTCACCCAATTGCGTGGATTGGCGTGTTGCAGTCCTCCGCGGTAGCTATTGAATTCACGGAGCACCTTGCTTTTACGTTAAACTGTGAACTTCACGACCGCAGCCCGACTGAGTCAGGCTCCAGAACTTATCCGGTTCACACGTTGGCTGACTGATGTCAGCGAGCCGACATTGGATACAGAAAGATATGACCGCCAACGATCAAGACGCCGACGATACACAACAGGATGAATCCGGTTCCGGTCAGTCGGATTCAGATTCAGTCCGCAAGTCAGGCTCTGCCGGCAGGAACAATTCAGATTCGACCAGCGAATCCCGACCAGGTCGCGGACTTGGCATGATGCCGATGTTGATCATCGCCGGCCTGCTGATGCTGGTGTGGTTCCTGTTCGATTCTCCGTCGAATCACGGAACCAGTGTTCCACACAACTTCTTCCGCACGCAACTGCTCCAGGGCAATGTGAAGTCACTGAAGGTTTACCATATGGCTCACGGTGACGTGTTCACCGGGACGTGGGTGAACCTGCCGAATGAATCTGAAAAACCCGAATCCATTACCGGGAAACTTCAGATTGATTTTAACACGACACCGCTTCCGGGCTGGGAAGAGGACAGCGAACTGCGCGAAGCGCTTTACCAAATTGAGCCGCTGGCAGTTAAGCACAGTGAAATGACGGTCGGCATGCAGGTGTTGACGTATCTTGGTTTTAGTATGCTGCTGATGGTGGTCATCTGGTTTGTGCTGCGCCGTTCCAGTGACCCATTTGGTGGTGGCGGAATGATGGGGTCGTTCATTCGCAGCCCGGCACGAAGATTTGAAAAAGATGACAAAGCGGCCACCTTTGACGATGTTGCCGGACTGAAATCCGCCAAGCAGGATCTCGAAGAAGTTGTACAGTTTTTAAAAACGCCGGATGATTTTACACGTCTGGGGGCCACGATTCCTCGTGGTGTCCTGCTGGTCGGTCCCCCGGGGACCGGCAAAACACTGCTGGCCCGGGCAACTGCCGGAGAGGCAGAAGTGCCGTTCTTTGCCGTGAATGGTTCTGAATTTATTCAGATGTTTGTCGGCGTGGGTGCGACGCGTGTGCGTGATCTGTTTAAGACAGCCCGGGAACAGGCACCGTGTATCATATTCATTGATGAGATCGACGCAGTGGGTCGTGTTCGTGGCGCCGGTGTTGGTGGCGGTCACGATGAACGTGAACAAACATTGAACCAAATCCTTAGTGAAATGGACGGGTTCAGCCAGACGGAATCAATCATCGTCGTGGCAGCCACGAATCGTCAGGATGTGCTGGATCCCGCTCTGCTGCGTCCCGGCAGGTTCGATCGGCATGTGACTGTGGATTTACCTGTCAGGGAAGGCCGACTGGGTATACTGAAAGTGCATACGCGTAAAGTTCCGCTGGACGAGGATGTCCGTCTGAATGCACTGGCCCAGTCCACGATTGGTTACTCCGGAGCTGAGTTGCAGAAACTTGTCAATGAAGCAGCACTGAAAGCGGCACGTGACGGCAAACGAAAAGTTTCCATGGACGAATTCCTGTTTGCTCAGGATCTCGTAATGATGGGAGCGATGCGCGAAGAACAGCTGGATGATAGTGAAAAGAAACTGACAGCGTGGCATGAAGCAGGACATGCGGTGTTGGCATGGTTCCAGGAAGGAATGGATGTCGTTCACAAAGTTACGATTATTCCTCGTGGCCGAGCTCTTGGTGTTACGCAGTTGATGCCGGAGAAAGAAATTTACAACGTGAGTGAAACCATTCTCCGTAAGAGACTGGTGATGATGCTGGGGGGACGTGCGGCAGAGAAACTGGTTTTCAATGAAGTCTCGGCAGGTGCCGAAAATGACATTGAACGCGCAACCAGTTTGGCTCGAAAGATGGTCGCCAGCTGGGGAATGTCGGAAACAGTTGGTCCGGTATCGTTTAAGCAGTCTGAAGAACACCCCTTCCTTGGGAAGGAAATGCATACCTACCGGGAATTCAGCGAAGAAACTGCCCGTATCATCGATATCGAGGTTCAGCGGATCATGAATTCAACTCACGACCGCGCCATTGAGTTGTTGATTCGTCACCGTGCTGAACTGGATGCACTGGCAAATGCACTACTGGAACATGAACATATTGAACGTACGCAAATCCGTGAACTCCTGGGTCCCCGGCCTGGTGAAACAGACGATCCGGCGGCACTGGAGACAGAAATGTCAGAGGGACAGCCGGCTGAACAAAGTTCAACCACCGAAGACCTGGCAGACCAGGACGTCAAATAGCAGGTTCGCGAGTGGAACCACAGGGCGATTTCCTGCATGTCACTTCCGAATGGTCACGCAGGTGACACCGCACAAGTCTACCTCCGCTGTCATGCTTAAAAAGAAAACGGTGGAGACGATGAAACACGAACGGAATTCTGTATCAAACGTTCAGTTCACTGACTTCATCACTGTCTGCACGATAGAACGGGGCGTCACCTCGAATGGTGACACGCAGGCCACGACGACGATTCGGGTAGTAGTCCCATAAAGCATGATGCTGGGCGCAGCGATTGTCCCAAAACGCCACCGATCCTGGCTGCCAGTGAAAACGGCACTGAATTTCGGGCTGTTCCACCAGGCGAAACAGCATTTCAAGGATCGCATCACTCTCCTGTCGGGGCAACTGAACGATACGAGTCGTGAATGTGCGGTTAACAAACAGCGCCTTTCGTCCGCTGACCGGATGTGTTCGTATCACCGGATGTTCACTGCGCGGATAGGTTTCGCTTCGTTGCTGTTCGTTATCGTAGCCGCGGCGATAGACGTGTTCACCGTCGTGTACCGCTGTTAATCCTGTAAGTAACTGCTGCATACGAACCGAGAGTCTGTCAAAAGCCGCATACATGTTCGAGAACAATGTGTCACCGCCTGAAGGTGGCGTTTCAAGCATGTGCAGAATGGTTCCCAGCGGTGGTTCGCGATCACAGGATACGTCCGAGTGCCAGTCCTCTCCGGCAATACGTTTGGTGTGTTCGTCAACGAAAATCTCCATGATTTCCGGATGTCCTTCGACGAGTCTCGGCCATGCGGGATGAATGTGCAGTTCACCAAAACAACGGCCCATTGTTTTGTGTTGCTCCAGTGTCAAATGCTGATCATGGAAAAACAGCACACAGTGCTCGGCGAGTGCCGTGGTCAGCATGGCGGCCAAGCGTTTATCCAGCGGTTGAGACAGGTCAATTCCCCGCACCTCGGCTCCGCAATTTGGCGTGACGTGTCTGAACTCGGGTGTTTGCAACTTCATGGGGCTGTTGGCGGTCCGAAATTTCAGACCGAACTTTGTTGTCCTGATTTCAATGACAACATCAATCCGGAAAAACGCAAGATAATCAGTATAGGTTTATTGTTGTATACCCACAAAATCTCAGCCTGAATTTCTGAAGGTATTGATGTGAACAGACTTCGATGTCCAGGAATGCGAATTTGCATTCTGGGTGATGGTGCGTTGAAGCGAAATTGCTGTTGGTCTCAATGCTGCGAATGATTTGGATGTCGACACGTTGAACCGGCAGGCCGAGATCCTACGTGCAGACTTCCCTCAACGCTGACACCATCGAATCTGCCAACAGTGTTGCGGACTGCGGGGTAAACGGCGGATAGTCGAGGATTTTGGGCACGGTGAACGAGCCGTAATCGCCCGTTGCGTAAGCGGTGGGATCGGCAAGGTACCCGGTCATGCCGTCGGTGTAGCCGACAACGAGTGTGTCCGCCACCGGGCTTCTGTGTCGTACGGAGAGTCCGTAATAGCTGTAGAGTTCCGTCGGGTGAAACACCATTGCCAGTGGTCCCAACTTGATGGAGCTGATGGTTCGATCGAGTGTTGTCCGGGTGAGATCGCGGTCAGCATTGTCTTCGTACCAGGCTTTGGCGAAGCGGGCATCCACCCAGTGTCCCCGTACGCACTCGGCCGGATCGTCGCTGTATTGCCGGAGCCACTCGGTGAACAGTGGAATATCCAGTCGAATGCCGTACACGTGGCGATGCGAAACCAGCGCATCGATCTCAAGGGGCTGCGTATTGTCGAGTGCCTGCGTAATTGCTTTGTAGACTGCCGCCGCGGTTTCGTCGCCGGGGCCGCGTGATGGTCCTGGTCCCGGGTTGACGTCTCCGGCGTGCCCCTGCAGGAACCCGGGGGAAAGGTTGTGATTTTTTTCCACCAGTTCGGCCACGATACCCGGGTAATCAGGTCCGGCCAGTTCGTCTGCAAAGCACACCGGATGTGCAGAGAAGTGGTACCACAGCAAATCTCTGTGGCTTCCACCGCGTTCGAAGTGTAGTACATGCAGCATCCTGTCGAGCCAGCGGTCGTCGTGTGTGCTTTCGGTGCTGAAGACGTCGTCGTTTTTCCATGTCCGGGTCGTGCGGTTGAAGTTGCCTTCCACCACACGGCTTTTTCCCATGGAAATCTGTGCCGGTGCGAGGTCCTCAACGGCTAAAGCGACGGCGCGGGTGATCTGCTTCTCTACGTTGGTTACGTATTCCGGCGTAATTGTGCCCCACTGCCTCAGAAAGATGAAACCGGGCGTCGAGTGGGTATGAGTGGCGCATAAACGCACATTGTCGGCGGGAACGTTTGTTTGTTTGGCCACACTCTGACGCATGCGCGCTGCCATCACGTGACCGATTCCGAGGACATCCAGCGAAATCAATATGACCCGTGTTCCGTGGTGTTCCACGAAGAGCACCCGAACGAACGACTTTTGCCGAATTCCCCGAGCGCGGCGTTCGTTTCCCGGAGAGCGATGGAAGCCGCCGAGTTCGATTCCCACCGGAGGTGTGATGTCTGCGATGCCTTCACCAACTCTCAAGTTGGCCGGTTTGGTGGCAGATGCCGAGGAGGCGGAAGCGAGACCCGATGCGGCAGTGCCGGCAGCGAGTGAGGTCATGAATTCTCGACGACGAATACCGGATTTCAGGCCTCGGCTGGGTTGTGTGTTACCGGGACAATGAGTCATTCGGGCGTTCCCACTGGTGCGGATTAAAGGAGTTGCAGGTGGCTCGGCGTGTGCGAATTCGAACAGACATCTTCTGCCTGGTTGTCACTTCGGTTCTTCCTGAGTTTAGACGTCGCGTGAAGTGTTTTTAAGCGTGCTGAGCAGATTTGCCTGGCGGAAATCGCTGTATGGTTGCTGATAAATCTCCCGGCGTCTGATCAGGAGTTTCGTGTCTGCCGTGCACTCAGGTCCGCAAAATCTCTAATGCCTGATCCAGGTCAAGATCGACAAGTGCCTCCGCGGCGTCAATATGATCGTTGCAGAACCATGCACAGTTCGGCGGGTGGTCGGGAATCAGACGTGAATCGGCTTCGGCGTACCAGTTTTCCTGCTCTGGAGTTTTGTGAAAGCAGAGCAGTTTGCATTCGGCCCCGGTTTCGAGTCCTTTATCACACAGACAGCAGTTGGGAGGCATCATGATTCCACTCCGGCAGCTCTGAAGCCCGCAGCATAGCCCTTCGGTCGCACTTTTCGAACACCCTGCCATGTTATGACTCAGTTACTATAACCGGTCGGTCGTTTTGCTCGTGTACCGTAATCCGGTTAGGAGGTATCTCCGGCGCGCCGAGACTTTCCGGGAGGTGGTGGGGACTCTGAGTAACCTCACGGAAATCGGAGGCCGTTCCGGACAGGATCACAGGGTTCCAAACGGGGGTAAACAAAAACAGAAAAAAATACTGTTTGCTGGGTTCGGATGAGTTCGCTGCTGGACATCTCCCCTGCAGGTCTCGTCCGGCAGCTTTCGTATCCAGACGTTGGATGTTTCAACGCCGCTCAGGTCCGACGACTGGTGTTCTATGTCTTTCGACAAGCCTGTGTTGGCTGCGGAAGCTTCGCCTTCCGTGTTATGCGGCGAACAGTCGCAGAGCTGTATCATTCCGCCGTAAAGTCAGGATCAACGGCTGGCTGTCCCCGTTTGCCGTGTTTGTACAACGGTGGCCACCGCGATTAAACATTTCGCGTCGAATTCGTACTGTTCTTTGAGTCATTCTATTTTTTTAGTCTCCTGTCGAATTCCATTACTTTGCGTTGCTGGTTCATGCCCACTGAGCGTATCATTTGGATAATCGGTCAAACTTGGAGCCTTATTACTGCAAATCGTTCGCATGTGCAGGGTTCAAAATTTATTCAGGACGGTGATTGTACTCCTGGCAGCCATTTCTCAGTTGTTGCTGCCGGCTGCTGAATGGCTGCATCCCGCTTGTGAGCATTCCTCTGACACTGCGTGTCCGACTACCGGATCGTCGCCTCGCGCAGGGAATTCCACCACAGAGGTTCAGGTGGTCTGCTGCCACCAGTATCATTCTGTGCGCTCAACCAGTTCTGCCTGCAGCGACGATCACCATGCGCGGAAGACAAAGAGTGATTCCGAGGTCTGTACGGACCGGAACGGTTGCCCTTCCGAGTCTCCAGACCGGCCGCATGATCCTCTTGAATGTCCGATCTGCAGGGTGTTGTTTGCAGCTCAACTCAACGCTGAAGTTACAAAAACTCCGTTGTGCACCCGTCAAGTTGCCTTTGCGGGGCCGATGACGGCACCGGTGGACCATATTCTCCGCCGCTTTAGGGTTCCTGTGCGCGGCCCTCCCCGTGGCTGACCAGTCGGTCTCCGTGCTCCGCATTGCGTTGACATCGCTCGTAGGGGAGCGGACCAGGCTGAATGCGGTGTTTCGCTGGTCGTTCCGAGGAACGCCGGGTCTTCTGTGCTGTCTGTCTTCGACAGTCTGTGCAGGTTGATTTTTCGCGTTGGCCAGTAATTTGACTGACCTGCAGTGTGTGCTGACTCTGTATCTGCGTCCGCACCGACAGCAATCATCGAAGAGCCGTGTGCGGTCAGTCCCGTCTTTGATGGCTGACTGTGCGGCAGCGGAAGAGTACAGCACCCGTCAGGCATCCAGACTGTTCCATACGCAAAAAACAGGCTGCTCCTCATGACTGCCATCATGAGGACTCATTCCAACAGAACAATAAAAAGTGCGGCTGATGGTATCTGAACATCTGCGCAATCAACGGTGCATACGTTGCTGTCCGCCAAAGATAGTTTCCAGTGACGGGTCTGCCGTCACTGCAGGAAGCAAATCGTGATGAAGACTTGCTACGTTTATTCAGCAGACCGACCACCCGTGCTGTACTCGGAATATCTCCGGATGCTGGTAATCGTGCATGCGGTGTTCATTGCAGTGGCCTGTCTGGCAGCGATCGAACGTCCGAACGTGATGATCATCGGCATCACGACTTCGGCATGGATCACTCTGCGTTCGATCAGGGGGGTGACGTGGCGATGGTATTTCCCGTTGGTGAATTTAACGCTACTGGGCCTGGTGACATGGTCCCTTCGGTTCCAGCAACCCATCAACACAACGTTGTTCAGCGACGGAATTTTTTCCCTTCGCATTACCATGGTTCTGCTGGGACTGTTTGGTTGTGTGGATCTGGCTGAAATCGTGTTTAAGATCAATCGACTGCTGCAAACTCCCGACAGCCGCACACATATTCATGCCGGGCTCGTCCGCCATGGGACACGATGTCTTCAGTGGGGAACGACTGGCTTTATTCTTATCTATTCCATCATCGTTCCGCTTGTCGAGGAAGCAGCCTATCTGCAGGCTCCCCCGGCTCCCAATCCAAATCTCGAACTGGACCGGCTGTCGCTACTTCAAAACATGCTGTTTCGGTTTTGCGAATCAATGAGCGCCATTTGGTTTTTTGTGATTGGCAGCTGTGTGGGCAGCTTTATGAACGTGGTAATCTACCGCGTTCCACTCGGGATTTCGGTACTCGCGAAATCGTCGCACTGTCCGCAGTGCAGTGCGGAGATTTTGAGTAGCGACAATCTGCCACTGATCGGCTGGCTTAAGCTGCACGGACAGTGTCGCAACTGCCAAACCATGATTTCGGCGAGATATCCACTGGTAGAACTGACTATCGGCCTGTTGTTTCTGCTGCTGTACTTCGTGGAACTGATAACCGGTGGTACCAATCTTCCTGGACGTCCTCCGAACACCTATGCCGGAGTACTCTGGATTTTGTTCTATACCAAATGGGATCTGGTTGGGCTGTATCTGTTTCACTGTTTTGTGATTTGTGCCACGCTGTGCTGGACAATGATGGAACGCGACGAGAAGTGTGTGCCGAGCCGGGCCATCGTCATTACGTTGACTCTGGTTACTGTCGTAGTCCTTACGTGTCCACATTTGTTGCCGTTTACCTTCGATATCCATTCGCAGGCCGGCGGTCCTGCGTGGAGATACACGACAAAGGTGATCATGCCGTTGTTGAACGGAGCTTTAACCGGTCTGGTGGCCGGATACACGATTCGCAGGCTGGTCGGAGTCCCTCAGCATCTGTTCACATGGGTTCTGGCCGGGCTGGCACTCGGCTGGCAGGCCATCGTCATGATCAGTGTGCTGTGTGCAACCATGAAACTGATCTTGTATTTAACGATGCTGTTAACTGACGAAGATTCGTCTTCGGAAGACACCGGAATGTTAGGCCCCCCCGGAGAGGATAATCTGTCAAACTCAGGTGTTATGCCTGCCTGGTCACTGTCAATGGCAGAACGCACCGGGGCGGCGCATTGGTGGCTGTTCCCCACGGTACTGGTGATCCATCAGTGTCTGTGGCGCCAACTGGCGTTTATTTCGGGAGGTATCCTGTGACACGGTTGTGTGACCATGGGGCCGGACGAGTGGCGAAGCTCCCGCACGGTACAGTGCCCCTGTACAGGACGATGGCCTGTTCCTGCATATCAGTATTTATGTGAAGCTCGACAACTCGGTACTCTGCCCCGGCAGACTGCGGCCGAAACACTAATATCTGCACTTACTTTCTGATCATTGAACCATACTCTGAAATTGGAGAAACCATGCGACGAATCCCACTAACCCTGACGGCGTCTTTGCTGAGCCTGCTGATCCTCGGTTGTTCAGACTCAACATCCGGCACCTCGACATTATCCCCGGATCACACAGGCCAGCATGACCACGGTGAAGAGGAGAGTCATTCAGGCCACGACCATCCGGGCACTCTTGAAGAAGGACTTAAGGAACTGACCGAGTTGCGTGACACAGTACGTGATGCCTTTGCCGCAGACGATATTGATACCGCCCATGGTCCGCTACACGATGTCGGACACCTGCTTGAGGACATCGCCGCACTCGTCGAACGACAGGAACTCTCGGACGAACAGCGGGACCTCGTCAAAAAAAATATAAAATCACTGTTCGATCTGTTTGGTGCTGTTGATAGTACTCTCCACGGAGACGAGGGTAAGACTTACAGTGAAGTTTCCGACCAGATTGACACGGCGCTGTCAGCACTGCGGGAAGCGACTCTGTCCGTTGGGGCACCGAATGAATCCACTGAATCCGCGGATTCCCTAGGAAACCAGGCGGAGGAGGAATGATCCTGCACCGCATTCTTAAACATTGTTTAGCTGTAACAGCCCAAACGGCGAATCGGCCCTCTTCCTGCAGGACTGCAGCTGTTCGGGCTGTTACAGATCCCGGAATCGTTGAATTAATCCTCCTGAGCTTCAAGACGAGGACTTCGTCATGAATTTACTTCGATCACGGTACGGTGAACGAGTTCCGTTGTTGATACTGTTGTGCATGGCGATCGCTGGCAGTGGATGCAATGTTCCGTTGAGTGATGAAGTAACGTCTATGCGAGCAGAATGGCTCGTGCAGAAACCTCCAACCGGCGCCACTCCCATTAGTGAAATCAAGGGACGTCTCGCCTCTGGAGAACTTGGAGCGGGCAGCGTTGTTGTCGTTCGCGCAAGAATCAATGCCGGCGAGATGTCTCCGTGGACCCGGGATCAGGCGGCCTTCGTTGTCACTGATGCCACGGGGCATGACGGATCTGAGGATCACAATCCGCATCAGTGTCCGTTTTGCCGACGGGATATTATGGACCATATCGCTCTTGTGCGCTGCATGGCAGGTGATGGACAGCTGGTTCCGATGGATGCACGAAAACTTCTGGGGGTTGCGGAAGGCGAATTGCTCGTTGTCCAGGGCACCATCTGCGACACGGATACCGACGAGTTGGCGATCGACGCACAACGGGTGCATATTGTTGCAATGAAATAGATATGCAGTTCCGGAATCAGACCGGTGCGAAACATTGTTTATTAACACAGGAAACAGATAAGCACCCGGGCGAAAACCGGCAACATGGGGGCTTTGCGGTGTGCTCTCGCTGAGAAGCACGTGTTACCAGGAGTCGGCATCTATTGTTCTGACTTGTGCTTCTCCGCTACACGCGGTCGAATTTCGATGATGGCGGACGTATAACAGCACCACAACCCTGTTGTGGACTGGACAACTGCTCGGCGAGACTTAAAGAGATCCGCATGACCATCGAACTCACCACCGACACCAGTACGTTATCAGTCACAGTCAGCGGCAAACTGTCTGCTGCTGATTACCACACTCTGGAGCCGGAAGTCGACAAACGCATCAGCAGCGTGGGAAACATTCGAATTCTGTTTGTGATGCACGACTTCCACGGCTGGGAAGCGGGGGCCGTTTGGGAAGACATTAAGTTTGCCACACGACACTGCCGAGAAATCCAAAAGATTGCTATGGTTGGTGAAACGTCGTGGGAAAAATGGATGGCAGCGATTTGCAAACCATTCACCATGTCGAGCATCAAATACTTTGACGCAGAAGACGAAGCGGCTGCACATACCTGGCTGGCAGAAGATTAGAACATCAGCACAGTCCTGATGGCGATAGTTCGGTCAGAAGGAGGCACGTGCGGTGCGAGTCCCCCCGGCGTCGACTGTCAGTGCGCTGCGTGATTTCATTTATCGCTAATGCGTAAACAAAAATTCACGACTGCTCAGCATGCCCCACAGGATGTCCTCCAGCAGTTGGCGACGGTCCTTTGGCATGGTGGCGTCCAGCATTTTCTCCAGTTCTGCCCGTTCATGGGCCTGCGGAAAACGAGACAGTGCCGTCAGAAACATCTCGTCAAGCAGTTTGGAGTCGTTGCCTTCAAATTCGGCCTGCCATTTGGTGATCCGATTGTTTTCAGCCGTGAGCTTTTCATTCAGAGTGTTACCATTTGAGATATGCAGCACCTGCACCATGCTGGGGTCGTTGCTGCGTTCACATTCACATGTAATCCGTCGCTGATTACGTCCAAACGTTTTCAGAAAATAGGAATCAACCGCAGAATCGTACAGCTGGATCGCCCGAGTTCCTTCAGTGTAGAAATCCGTCGGGCGTACGTTACCACCTGGACCTGTGAGTTCGGTGAACGGTGTTGCCACCGACGTAACCTGACTCACTGCATCCAGCATGACTTCGGCCATCAGGCGACGCGGAAATGAACGTGAGTAATGCCGAGTATCTCCCTGATTCGTTACCAGAGTTTCACTGCTTCGTTGATACGTTTCTGACTGAAGAATCCGGCGCATGAGCGATTTGAGATCGTAATCCACACTGACCAGATACGCGGCAAGTGCCGCCAGCAGTTCTTCGTTACTGGCCGGATTGGTTCTTCGCATGTCGTCCACCTGCTCCACAAGTCCTATGCCCATGAAGTTTCTCCAGACACGATTCGTGATCGAACGTGCGAACATTGTGTTTTCCCTGGACACCAGCCAGTCAGCCAGGTGGTTCCGCCGATCGCGAGTGTCCTCAAAGGAAATCGGTGTTCCATCGAGTGGTGTGGGTCGTTGTGGTTTTCCGGTGCGGGGTTGTGTCAGTTCCCCGGTTGATACCGTGACCAGTGTGCGTTTACCGTCACCGCCGGATCCGCTGCCCCAGCCCTTGCCACGTACGCGGGAGAACAGATTGGCAAAGGCGTAATACTGATCGTTGGTCCATTTTTCGAGTGGATGGTTGTGGCAGCGGGCACAACCAATCGAAAGCCCCATGAAGGCCTGGCTCACGTTCTCCGCCATGTCTTCGGGTTTTTGGTGCAGGGCATAGAAATTGGTAGCCCCGTATTGAAGACCTGATCCTTTTGACGTCACCAGCTCACGGACGATTTCATCCCAGTGTGTGTTTTTTTCCACATGACCGCGCAGCCAGCTGTAGTAGGCTTTCACCTGCTGCTGGTGAAGCAGGTTGCCGTTGATCATCAGCACATCAGACCACTGATATGTCCAGTAGTCGACAAACTCGGGACGAGCAAGCAGTCGTTCAATCAGATCGTCACGTTTCACCGGACTTTGGTCCATCAGAAAATCACGGACGTCCTGAGCCGTCGGGAGTGTGCCAATTGTATTGAGATGGACCCGACGAATAAATGCCTCATCGGTTGTTTGTGCGGATGGTTCCAGGTTCAGGCGTCGTAACTGCCGCAACACAAGCTCGTCAATAAAGTTTCGCCGACCGGCCGTTTCATAAACTCCGGGATCAACCGTCTGTTCGAAGGGGACTGTGATCCGGGAAATCACGACTTCACTGCCAAAGTATGCGGTCACCGCCCCTTTACCGGGGCCAACGATCGTGGTGACACCGTCGGCATCCACATGAGCAACGGCCTCGTCGGAAGACGCGAATCGAGCCCAGTGGGTTACGTCTTCTGAATGGCCATCTGAATAATGAGCAATCACCAGCAGTTGTTGTGAATCTTCGTTTCTCAGAATCACCTGTTTGGGCAGAATTTCAAGCTGTTGCAGAGTCGGGTCAGACGGCTGTGGTCCGCGATATCCCCTGGCGATCCAGTCAGAAATCACACGGTAATTCAGGGAATCTGTTTCCATTCGACGCCCCCCCTTGTGGGCGACCGCTGCGGTTGGTTTGACAAGAATGAGACTCATCCCGGGATTCGTCGGATCGACGCGACGCCCCAGGTGCTGTCGGGTCATGTTGAAGTAATCCTCTTCCGGATCGTAGCCGCGCAGGGACAGGCGAAATCCTCCTTTGCCGGCCAGAGCTCCGTGGCAGGCTCCGCTGTTACATCCAAGTCGGGTGAGGACCGGCTGCACATGGTTGCGAAATGACCAGTCACGGTCCGACGCCGTGTCAGTAACGGTGATGCGGACAGTGGCTCGTAATTCATTGTTGACGAATGCCTGTAGATCCGTAACGCCTTTCGACACAGGCAGCACGATTCCGTTTTCTACCACTGCAATGGTCGCGTCGCGGGTTTTTAGTCGACAGTTACTGGCAGAACCGTATGCGATGGTCCCGTCAAACCACTCAGCGATCACTCGCTGTCGTGCATTGAGGCCGCTGAGGTGAATTTCTGAAGGAAGCAGCTGAAGTTCATTCGCTGTGACACCTGAGGTTGAAATAACAGTTGAAAGTACGACAAGGCAGGCAGCTCGCATTGGAGGCAGCTCCGATTAGCCAATAAATTGATATCACCAATTTATCACTGATTTCAGCTCGATTCGACCCCGAACGCAAAGTCATAGGAAAGCATATATTGAGTTTGTCGGGATCAGGAGGGCGAAGAGGCACGGCGATGGTGTTGTCGTTATTCAGGGAGACTCTCAGGTTTCGCAGGCAGGAAGACTGATCCGAGTGGCTCAATGAATCCCTGCCAGCCATCATTTCAGCACCTGGCTTCCGCTGTCCCCGCATTTCATCAACCCGTTTTTAAGAGGATTCCAGTTTGACAGCTGTCGACCGCTTAACCGTTCAGGGAATGTTATGGTAAGCCTGACAGTGACGTCACACGGATTCGATTCGGCGGATTGACACTGACCAGTCTGGTTTGGGAATTGTTGCTCCTGTGTTCTCAGACGAGGATTGCGTTCGCACCAGGACAAGCGACTGTTTTTCACAATAGGGATCACGGACGTAAGTCGGCATTTCCGGAACCACGCTGTTGAGTACTCCGCAAGCACAGTGTTCCAATAATATTATTCTGCCGGAAGTTCGGCAGGTGTTTCAGTATTAACCTGTTTGGGAATCAGGCATCAGAAATATATGACATGTCGCCTGACACCATCGACAGACAATTGCATTGGGTCGTATGCCGGACCTGTGTGTCCTGGTGAGTCGTTTACATTACTCGGTCTGGTTTAAGCACCGCAGGGAAGGTTTGTCGAACAGACTGGCTCAAAATTGAATTAATGCATCAACATTTGATTCATGGAGAACTTCAATCATAAGCTTGCGGGCCGTCTCGCAGGCTGATTTGATGAACCCAGAGAGTGCAGGGATAATTAAGCTTGCCGATACACCTGGCTTTGTTCAGAAAATGCCCCAGTGTCTTTTTTATGCTACCGGTATGAAGACAGGACGAAATCAATGACAGAGTCGGACCTGAACATCGCAGACCGACTGACCATATCGGCGCGGCTGGTCCCTGACCGACAGGCTGTTCTGGTTCCTCAGCGCAGAGATGCTTCCGGGCGCAGCGTTTACGATCAGATAACGTTTGAACAACTGGACTGCACGGTAAGTCAGATTGCCCGTGGGCTGATCCGGCTGGGGATCAGGCCTGGAATGCGTCTGGTGCTGATGGTTCCTCCCTCTCTGGAGTTCATTGCTCTTACGTTTGGGATATTCCGCAGTGGTGCAATTTGTACATTGATTGACCCTGGTATGGGGCGTTCCCGGATCTTTGACTGTCTCGATGAAATCGAGCCGGATGGATTCTGTGGAATTCCAATTGTTCAGGTGATTCGGCGGATCATGTTCCGACGATTCCGTGCATCAAGGGTCAATGTTTGTGTTGGACGGGCAGCCGGACTGCTGGGGTGTACCAGTTACAGTGATCTGCTGAGACTGGGGGCGGATGATTCCGTACCACTGCCGGAGACAACGTCCACGGATCCTGCGGCTATTATATTTACCAGCGGAAGCACGGGGCCCCCGAAAGGGGTGCTGTATGAACACGGTATGTTCGACGCACAGGTGGATCTGATTCGGGATCGCTTCGCTATTCAACCCGGGGAAGTGGATCTGCCTGGCTTTCCACTATTTGCTCTGTTCAACCTGGCAATGCAGGTGACGACCGTTGTGCCCGAGATGAATCCGGCACGACCTGCTCACGTTGATCCGGTGAAGATTCTTACCGCGATGCAGGAGCAGACAGTGACTCAGGCATTCGGTTCACCGGCGATGTGGAATCGGATCGGGCGACATTGCAGTGAACACGGAATTCGACTCCCGACGGTGCGTCGCATTTTGTCGGCAGGGGCCCCGGTGCCAAACCATGTCCTGCAACGAATGACGAATGCATTACCTGAGTCGGCCGATATCCACACCCCGTACGGAGCCACGGAATGTCTGCCGGTCGCAGCTATCGGGGGCAGGGAGGTGCTGGAATCCACCGCAGGACCCACATCGCAGGGAGCAGGTACCTGTGTTGGTTACGTCTTCGAACAAATGACCGTCCGGATCGTGCGAATCACGTTTGATCCGATTGCGTCGATCGAGGACGCAGACGAATTATCTGTTGGTGACATCGGTGAGATTATCGTCCGCGGTCCCGTGGCGACTCGCGAATACTATCGTCGACCGGATGCCACCCGGCTTGCCAAAATACAGGACGGAGACACATTCTGGCATCGAATGGGGGATGTGGGATATTTCGACGAAATCGGACGACTCTGGTTCTGTGGTCGAAAAGCTCATGTGGTCTTTACCTCCGTCGGTCCGATGTATTCCGTGCGCTGTGAAGCCATCTTCAACCAGCACGATCACGTTTACCGATGTGCCCTGGTAGGGATTGGAGAGAGAGGCAGGCAGATCCCCGTTATTGTAGTGGAGCCGGAACAGGGAGATTTTCCGGGGGACGCATCTGAGATTGCAGTATTTGAGCAGGAACTGCGGGAACTTGGGGCGCTGAGCCCTCTGACGGCGGAAATTCACAGGATCCTGTTTCGTGCAGCGCTGCCGGTGGACACGCGTCACAATGTCAAAATTAACCGTGAACAGCTGGCCGTATGGGCAGCGGGCCGGATATGAAAGTTTTGTGTCTTCTCCCCAACGAACATCGAGCCTGGAATTCACGGCCGGCCAGACGTTGATCAACAACACCTCAGGTGGAAACGTTAACCCCGTCCCACCGGTCGTTCCTGACCACTCCTGTGACCCGGGAAACCTCTTTACGAATTCTTCAGGAATTTTACGGCGGATATTGAACAGTCGGTCAGACAACAGATGGTACGGGTAACTGTCACCAATACACGATGCGGATCGGGAATCGTGTGCTAAGTGTCTCATCTGCAGGCTTTCGCGACGGGACAAACACGATAAACTTACTCAACTTCAACAACAGTCGTCACTGTTGTTTTGCTTCTGCAGCGTCCGAGTGCTCTATGGTCCAGACAACAGTCGAACAGTTTCAGGCTTCTATCGAACTTGCGGATCAACCTCCGCTGAATTTGACACTCGAGCTTCAGGCAATGTGGTACGCCAAATCCGGACACTGGGAGGAGGCTCACAATATCGCACAGGAAATCCACACACCTGTGGGCTCGTGGATTCATGCACTCCTGCATCTGATTGAAGGGGACGTGGGAAATGCCGGATACTGGTTTCGCAAGGCAGGTCGCCCCACCAGAGCAATCTCAGAGATTGACTCGCTGTGGACAGAGATAACGGGAAAACTGCTGCAAGACTGACGGTCGTCAATCCCTGGTTTTCTGACCGCGTGTATCTGTGTGTTCGCGGCGACCAGGTTTGCCAAGCCTGCCGGATGAGGCAATTTGTTCGGAACGAGCGTTGGTAATTCAGGCTGGTCGACCATGAATCAGCGCCGGGAACTCGACAAGGACCTTAATTGCCCCGTCTTTGCGGTCACGAAACAGGTCAAAGGCCTGCTGAATGTCGGCCAGAGGAAATCGATGGGTCAGCAGGGGTGACAAATCCACTCGCCCTTCACCCAGCCACTGCATGGCCAGCGGAAACGATCGTTCAAATGTGGGATGAATTGACGTGAGGACCCGTACGTTCTTCCACATCGCAGCCCGCAGATTAATTTGCGTGGAAAGTGGGGGAACACCGAAAACAAGAACATCACCATGATCGCAGCATAGTTGAACGGCGGCGTCGAAAGCGTGGACCTGGTGCCCGACGGCTTCGATGACGACCTGTGGCAATTCACCATTCAGAATTGCTTTGACCTGTTCGATCGCATCTTTACCGTGACTGCTGATCACTTCTGTGGCACCCATTTGCGTGGCAATTTCGGCGCGATCCGAAAGGGGATCGA
Source organism: Fuerstiella sp. (assembly GCA_022447225.1). Taxonomy (NCBI): domain Bacteria; kingdom Pseudomonadati; phylum Planctomycetota; class Planctomycetia; order Planctomycetales; family Planctomycetaceae; genus Fuerstiella; species Fuerstiella sp. Next base: position 143,973 of record JAKVAZ010000012.1, read on the forward strand.
TACCGATGATGTGTCGGGCACCCATGTTTCTGAGTCCGGTGACAAACATCTGTCCGATTGGCCCCAGTCCCAGAACTACCACATCGCGATCGATCATATTGGGCAATTTCTGCAGTGCCCAGATCACCGTACCAAAGGGCTGGGCCATCAACGCAATTTCATCGGACAATCGCGGATCAAGCGCTATAGAACGCGATTCATCAAGAACATATCGCTCCACCAGTCCTTTTTGTTCAACGGGAACCGCCAGCACTCGCGTGCCTGGAGTCCAGCGTTTTCCGTTAGTGTCAACAACGGTACCCACCATTTCGTGTAGTGACATACCAACCGGCTGAGGATACGGGATATCGTGGCCTTCGAAATCCCCGTCAAAGAACGGCAGATCAGATCCACACAGACACGTCAATTCCGGCTGGAAGATTATTTGTCCGGGCTGTTCGGAAGCAGACGGAAGTTGCGGCTCATCGACTTCAATGAGTTTTACAGTTCGACGTTCGGTGAAATGACCTGCGAGCATGACGTCAGAATTATCTATAAAGAAGTTGTTCGAAGTCAGACGTGGTTTTATGGCGTTTCCGGCTACGGAAGTCCAATGAAGATCGGATTGCACACACTGCTAACTCGCAACTCATCAGGAAAATGGGGTGATGTGCAATCTGTTAATTCCTGGCTTGCGTGATGGATAACAACATGTCAGAGCGGGACAATAACGTCGGTACAGACCGGATCCGAAAGAAATTAAATGTTCCACTGTGCTCTGACAGGTGCCGCCAACTTCAGCTTGAATCCTTCGGGTAGCATTAGTTCATTTCAATTGACAATACGCCACAGTTTTACACGTTTGCTGTGTTCGGTTTGAATGGATGCGTTCCGACCGATTGTTTGCGGAATCAATCAATGGGGGTCACGACGGCTGTTCCATAAACCGAAGTTACGCAGACCGGCCATCAGGGATAACTCAATTCAAAAGATTTGAAATCATGAGTGAAAACAGCTACATTTCAGTATCGCGGACCTATAGCTCAGTTGGCTAGAGCGCCACGTTGACATCGTGGAAGTCACTGGTTCAAGTCCAGTTAGGTCCACCTTGTTCCTCCGAACCGGAGCGAAACCCTGAAAAAACACCGGAATTCCCCGGTGTTTTTTCATTGGTGGATTCGCCGTTTTCGACCATTTCAGTGGCCCTGGCGGACAAATCTTGGGCAAAATCATTTTTGTTCATCGACGCCAGGTCTCGACCTTCGCCTTCGGTCGCCGCTTCCACGTGCTCGGCCAGTGGGCTTCTGTCGCGTCTTCTCAGAGTTTCCAAACCGGCCTGAGGTATTCATGCCGGTGAACGTCGGATGTTGCGAGGCGGCATTGACTGCTGACTCAGTCATCGTCTGTCAGAAGCCCTGAAAAACAGGCGCAGTTGCAGATTCCGCCGGAGAACTTCGGGGTTGTGCGGACTGAAATCTTCATTCATAGCAGATGATTACTGGTCGAAGATCTCCGGTGACGATAAAGAGTGTCGATTCAGGGAGGATCACCATGTTGCGTCGAAGTCATATTTTGGTGCTGTTGGCCCTTTTGATTCATGGATTGCTGTCGTCGCCCGTGCGTGCTCAGACGATTGAAGATGAGGGCTGGTGGACGGCCGTGTTTTCTCAGGGCGATATTTACTCGGATTCGGACATTCCGTCACGCTGGCGGTGGTGGTTCGACGGACATGCCCGCTTTCAGGACGATTCGGACGGCTTCGACGTCAGCATTGTCCGGCCAGGAATCGGTTATAAACTCACTGACAGTACCACAGCGTGGATGGGCTATGGCTGGATCCGCACCGATCCAATCGGTGGTGGGCCAACCTTCGATGAAAACCGTATTTGGCAACAACTAACGTGGTCGCACCAGATGGGTGACTTCCGTATTGGATTGCGTCCACGCTTCGAGCAGCGGTTTCTAACAACAGGTGAAGATACCGGACTTCGCTTTCGGCAGTTTGCAGCTGCGCGGGCACCGATTTCCGTGGACAAACGATTGACCATGGTGCTTTGGGATGAAGTCTTCATTCATCTGAATGATACCGATTTCGGTACACGGGCCGGTTTCAACCAGAACCGTGTATTTTTCGGCTTCGGATGGAATCGCTGTCCGGAACAGACCAAATCCCGCGTTGAGATCGGTTATCTGAATCAATTCATCGATCGCCGATCACTCCCGAACCGGATGAATCACCTGCTGGCTGTGAATTTCTTTTTGCAATAGCCAGCAGGAATGCTCCGGAGATTGGTCACGGAGCCGGCAGCCGTTGCGACATAGGCAACAGCACGGCGTGTTTATCGCATTCACCGAAGAATGAAATTCGGTATATCCGGCTCCGCTCCGATTCTTCATCCGTGCCAAACACGTCGCAAACAGACGAGAAATTCGTCGATGGCATGAAAGTTGTTGCCGTTTACCGGCGGCCTGAAACCAGCGACTGTCGATTCAGGAATATTATTCCCTGACGTGACCTGGATGATTGTTTTGGAGACGGGAGGAGTGCCCCGGATCGCTGAATTGTCGCCATCCACGCGAGGGGATTGGCTTTGCCCCACTTCAGTGACAGGTCTGTTGAAGCCGATCGTCGCTGACGTGTCGTTACCGACGTTCTGGCACGATTTCTCGCAGAACGACGGTTGCCGAAGTCCGAAATCCCCCTGGCACGGCAGTCGATCTCGTAGAAACGTCCTGCGTTCGGATGATGTGATTACCCCATATTAATGGTGTTCATTGAAGTTGGTATTCACTGATGACGTTCCTGGCGTGAAACGCATCAACCGGAGTGACCGGACTGGAAGTGTCAATCGAACAATTTCACAAATTCAATCGTTGACACAGGGTCAGTCCCAGACCCAAGCTGGCCCATATTGGACAACTGCGATTGCAGTCGATGGAGCGGGCCGGCCCGGAACGGATATTCCGGAATACATATGTTTTACTTAGGGGTACGAGAGATGAGCAAGATAGTTACAGGTCTGGCTATGGTCCTGGCCGTTACAGCAACTCAGGCGTTTGCCGCCGATGGTCAGATTTCAGAGACGATGCTTAGTGCATTTGGACTTTCCGACGTCCAGGTCGTTTCAGACGTCGATGGAATGAATGTTCGCGGTCAGGGTTCATTCACTTACGTCAGCGGCGGAAGCGCTTCCGGCGTGGGCATTCCGTTTGGCGGTAGCGGAACAATCAACCGCTACAAGGCGGGTTCATTGAATCGGGGCACATCGGATTCTGCCGGTGGATCAGAATCCGTATCTTACGGCGTTCTTGTGCGAGAACGAGTGGCCGCTAATGGCGACGTTTCTTCACTGACCCGATCCGTGGAAGTTGGCAGTGCCGGCGGAGCATGGGCAAGCAGTCGTTAATCGATTGCGGCACGATAGAGACACATCGAAGGTTTCGGATTTCGTCCTGATTATCCGGATTTGTCCTGTTTGTGTCGCGGTTTGATTGAGAAACTGTCGATACCAAAAAGCCACAGTCGGCACCGCTGCTGACTGTGGCTTTCTGTGTGTCTGTTGGTGACTGACCTGTGCCGTTGATTGCGATTTTGCGATCAGTACGTGAAGCCCGCACTTGCAGCCAGACCGACTAAATTCAGAGTTTGGTCTCCCGCATTGGCGAAGGCATTAATCTCCGGTCCAGGATTGGCGAACGATCTTCCGAAGCTGCCTGTACGCACGTCGGAATTCCCGGCCCAGTGTTGCCACTCGAGGCCAAGTCGCATAAAGGCGATGGCGCAGGAACACTCGAGTTGATGTGTCCATTGGAGACCAACCTGTATCTCAGCAATGGACATTTCAGCTTCGTCCGTCCCGGCAACAGCGAAGTCGTTACTGTTGCTGGCCGATAGGGGCGTTTGGGTTGAAATGCTGGTCGAGGTTGCGGACGTTGCCCGTGCGTTGCCCCAGAGGTAGGACCCTCTGCCCAGGAAGAAACAGCTCAGGCCATGACATGGATCGCCGATCGGTTTGTTGCCTTCTATACCCATCACGATGCCGTTACCGTCAAAACTTCGGTCGGTATCTGCGGTGGCCGACAAATCATAAGCATCGCCCTGGACCGTAGCAGGATTAACAGTGGTTCGAAGGAGCACACCGGTCTGTGAGTTGATGGATGCCCGTCGCGCACCGAACGAAAAGCGGCCTGTGACGATCGGAGTGCAAAATTTTCGAGTGAGCTCGATGTCGCCCATATAGGCGCGTAGATGGCTGCTGATACCAATCAGGTCAGGCAACGCACTCGGGGTGCCAAGATGTCCATCTCCTGCACGGTAGTCAAACCATCGTCCCCTGATTCCCCAGCAGCCTCGCTCGGCTCCGAGCCAGATTCGTGGTGCACCATTTAGTTCCGCGTTGTCCCCAACATTGGCAGACATATTCTGGATCGAGTCCCCAAGTTCATCAAAAGTTCGGATTGAGCTTGTGGCATCATTGAGTTCCGCATGCAGGAACGTTGCATCGATCCCAAAACTGAACAGATGGTCGGGTTCACAGGTGCGGTAACAACTTGCTGTGCAACAGTCGCTGCAGCAGTCGGTCCCACATTCTACATCACTACAGCCCTTACCACACGAACCGCACCGAGTTCGATCACTCGGTGTTGTGTGCTTGGTTAAGGTGATCACAGGAGTGGACAACCCCGATTTCTGAATCTTCGTGTCCGATAAAACGTTACTTTCTGCGTTCCACCAGCGAGGTAGTTCGGATACAGCAGACAATGGGGTGTCAGCATGGAGCCTTGCCTGCATTTGAACGGCAGAAACTGCGGCAATAATTGTCATTGTTGCTGCGCAGAATTGACGTACATTCATTTTGATTCTCCGTTTTCCACTCACCCGAAAGCCTGTAGATGTGGCAGTGAGTCTCGCGATAACACCAGGTCATTTCATGAACCGGATTATTTCTTCAACGAAACTGAGAACAGGCGTCAAAGTCAGTCTGCCGTTGCGAACAATCGACTTGCGCGATCGTGACCATTAAGCCGATTATTAAGCGCCGGAATAACCGTTCGGATCAATAAAATCGCCCCTAAACCTCCTAACGTATTATTTCTCCATGCGTTGACAGGTGGCCATTTACTTTGCATGTCTGTCGTCTCGGTTAGATAGCTAGTTTAGGAAGAGGTTGCCGATTTTGCTGCAGTTGTCAGTAAAAACGAATTCCCCGTATCTCATGAGTCTAAGGGATTCTCGCAATCCGGGCCGATCAGTGGTGCTAGTAGATCAAACTGGTGTCATGGATGCGTAAGTGAAGCCCTGACGCGATTTGTTGGCGGAAAGTCAATAATGACCACATGTGTCGACAACCGATGCAGCAAATTGAGTTCACGTATCCGACGATACGGTGAATGTTTGGTTGGAGTTTTCGGTCTCGTTTGGTGCGTTGCTTGTAGTGGAGCGGAAATTCCTCCGAGATTCACCTGGCTGAGCCAGGCAGAGATCGAAGCATCGTTGTCCCAGACGGTTCCAATAGGCGGCCACGATGTCGTCGTCCAGTCACTCCGGACAGAGATTGGGGAGGAGACAAAAACTCGCCTGGGTGGTCACAGTTTGTTCGTTCAGTCGATCCGGTCAAAAAGTCTCTTTAAGTTCCTGTCAGATAGAGGTGAGCAGGACGTACCGGGGCCGGTTCCAGTGCAGAATTCACCGGCGTCGGAACCACCACCAGTGCCACCACCAGTGCCACCACCAGTGCCACCACCAGTGCCACCACCAGTGCCACCACCAGTGCCACCACCAGTGCCCCATCAGATCCAGGGTGTTCAGAACAACGCGCCCCCAACCGCTGATACAGATAATGAAAAGTACGGTGAGGCGCCGGAAGACAGAAGTTATGCGTTTCTGCGACGCATCAGTCCGCTACTTCCACCTGGTAAATCACAGTTTGATACTGGGTTTGTTTATTCGCTGTACGAAAACCGACGACCCGTTTATCTTGACTACGTGTCCGGACCGGATGATGTCGTGGACGCGCGGCTGTTAAGACGGACTCTGTACGTGCCATTCGCATTGCGTTACGGGGTCGCCGATGGTGTACAACTTTTCGCCAACCTTCCAGTAGGATGGAGCAAGAATGAGGTGGCATTTCCGGGATATGATGCCGTCGACAATGTTGGGTGGATAGGCGATGTAACCGTTGGAGCGACATGCGTGCTGGGTGATCCGGGTCCTGGTGAGCCGGATACCATTGGCTCGCTTGCGTTGACAGCTCCAACCGGCAATACGACTTTGCTGACCAATTTTCTGGAACCCGAAGCGCAAATGGGCCTTGGCCATTTTGCATTGTCAGCGAGTCTTACGTCTATTCGTACGATTGATCCATTGATTGTGTTTCACGGTTTTGGCCTGGTTTACCAGTTTGATGATAGATTCCATGGCCGAACGATCCATGTGGAGCCAGGAATGGAATTCAACTATCGATTCGGTGTGGGGTTTGCGGTAAATAACAAAGTTACTCTGAGTAGTGCAGTACTGGGAGCCTACGTTCTGTCATCGAAGGTTAATAACGAGCGCCTGCCGGAGTCGACGCTTGAACCGATCACGATGCGTTTTGCAGTAACCATTGCGGATGGCGATTGTTTGCAGGAACCATTTATTCAGATTGGCGTGACTGATGATGCCAGTACCGCGACATTGGGCTGGGTCGTGACCTATTAATCCCGTATTTGTCGTACTGCGTCTGAAGGACTCGGACCTCGCAGACAGCAGAAGCAGCACAGGCGGGAAAGAATGGCGGAGGCGGTTCCACACGGATTCGGACAATCGGATTTGTTACGGGATGCTTCCCGCATGTTATTGAAACATGGGAATAAGGCGGACTGGGCTATGGGACCCATGCAGAACATGATTGCTCCAAAGACGTCAATACCGGCATTGCGAGTCAGGTGTTGTCTGTCGATAGTGGTTCTGCTGCTGACAGTCCTCTGCCGTCCGACACTGGCCCAGTATGACGGTGCACCAGTACGGGACGGAAACCGTTCTTTTCAGAAGCCGGTGCAAAACTGGATAGAACGACGAAACCGTAACATTCTCATGCAGCAACGGGATTTTTCGTGTGGTGCGGCGATTCTCGGTACCATGATGCGCTATTACTGGGAGGACCGGGTCACCGAAGAAATCCTGATCGAAGATCTGCGTCAAATGCTGCCGCAGGAAGAACTTTTTGAACGTGTTGAAAACGGCCTGGCAATCACAGACCTGCGTCGTCTGGCAGTAAGGCGGGGTTACCTGTCAACGATCGGACGGGTTAGTTTTGATCAACTGACGAAGTCAAAAATTCCGCTGATCGTGGGTATCGTAACGAATGGTTACGATCATTTTGTGCTCTTCCGTGGGTTCGACGGCGAATGGGTGTACTTGGCAGATCCTTCTCGCGGCAATATACGAGTGCCGTCGTGGCAATTCGTCCGAGAATGGCAGGAGAATGCGGTTCTCATCGTGATTAAGAAGGGTGGAAAACCCCAACTGGATTCGCCTTTACATGTAAGAGACGAGGAACGGGGTGTCGGACGAACAAACTTGCAACTGATCCGAAATCTACCGACAGGGGCAATCCGCGCAGGATTCAGATAAGTGACTCACTCGAGAAGGTAATGTTTTGTGTTAGCCGGCCGTAAAGAAACTGCCGTCTGCCAGGGGTTTCAATTATGCTGTTACTGTTCTTTGGCGTCTTGTCGATCTGTACGAAAGATTCGGTTGTCAGGTGAATCGACTACTACGGACAAACCCGGGGTCACCAATTCAGCAGCAGTGGCCCGGCATGTACTCGGTTTCCTCGGCCAACGGATTCGAGGGAACACACACACAGCCCGACGGACCAGAGCTGTCCGTGATGACCTTTTCGGGAGATCCGACCGCACACAGGCAGACCTTCGATGCCGGAGTTTGGTCAGAGTGTTTCAGCACAGGATCAATAATCGTCGGTTACTGTTTACCACACTCTGCGGTAAAACGCTGAGTCATTCCGCGTCGTTCCAGTTCACTGTTCAGCACTGCACGGTAGTAGGACATGCGTTGTTCTGCCTGATCCAGGGTTCCGCCGAAACTTCGATTTTCGTCGGTGTACACCAGCGGAACAGGGAACTCTCTGATGTTCCAGCCAAGATCGGCTATTTGAACCCACAACTGCAGTGGCATTGCATAACCAGTTACAGTGATTTCCAGATCAACCAGAGAAGAGACACGATAAGCTTTAAAACCGCAAAACGCGTCTGTAATGGAGAGATTTAGCTCCTTGTTGAGGCAGGCTGTGATCTGACGATTGATTTCTCGGCGTTCCGTCGGAACAAACGTATTTTCGGAGAATGGCTGCAGATATCTTGATCCGGACACCATGTCACAGGGATCTCCATCTGCATATACCTGTTCAGCAATCCGCTGCACCAGCTGCGGCTGGTGCTGTCCGTCGCAGTCCATTGTGACCAGTACGTCGAACCCACCTGACACCGCGTGTTCAAACGACGTTGCCAGAGCAGCACCATAACCGAGGTTTTCCGGGTGGTCTACAACTGTGATTCCGTCGATTGCGGTCAGTAACTCAGCGGTTCCATCGTCGGAACCATCATTGACCACAAGAACCCGATCCGCATGATATTTGACCTGGTCAAGAACCGCTACAACATGTGCAACTTCGTTGTAGACTGGAATCGCGATGAGCGTTCGATGAGACATGGGCACATTCTACGAAGCAGAAGAGTCGAGTCAATTGCCTAACGGGCAGTGAACACGTGAGTCCGGACAGCATTGACACGCCTCGGCATGCTGTTCTGACGGAACTAATCGATTATGTGCAGCATTCAGGTTCAGTAAATGGTCAGTACGGAAGAACATCACAAACGCCGCGGTTACTCGCTGACGAATCGGGACCTGAAACAGGTTCGGCCGATCGTTTGTGGTGACGACGAAGGTATACGGAGTGCGGGCGAACTTAATGATCGATTGCATCCTGAACCAGACGCTCCAGATCCGGAAGTTTTCTGAGTCGTTCAATCAAAGGCTCTGCCACAAAAACACGTACGCGTTTCACACAGTCGTCGAACGCGGTGTTCGACATGGCGCTGACGATCGGCGACACATCAACCAGTTTCTGCCAAGTTTGAGACCGAGAGTCGTAAACGTCTACCTTGAATTCAACCTCCCGATGAATTGGAGGCGCGTCGATCAATACGTCTGTTTCAGAAACCGGCTCATTAATCGCGGAACCCAGGAGTTCGGCCAGCCGGTTGGAACACCGGACCAGATCTTCGTAGGGCATCCGTCGCAATGACTGATACAGATGATTCTGGCTATAGACACTGTATTCGGCCAGTCGTTTGTGCAGGCGTCGATGTGAACCAAAGAGTCCGGTCATGAGCCGTTCTGTGTTGGTGTCGGCTGCATCAAACAGTGAACGAATCATCTCCGGTTCATTCATCATAAACAATTGTGACAGATCGAGACGATGACGGATTTCGAAGAAAGCACGCGCAAACATTGCGGTTGCTGATCTGACCGCGTGATGCCAGTAAACTTCACTGAACATGACGTAACGGGCAAACACCATCATTTCTGCTGCCGTGCGACCTTTTGTGGTAATTGCCAATCCGTCTCCTTTCTCATTAACAATCAGTGATGCCATGAGGCGATTGCGGTCAAAATTTCTTCCGTATGGCACCCCACAATGCTGGCTGTCCCGCTGCAGGTAATCCATTTTGTCAATATCAACCGGTCCGGAAAGAATGGAACGGCGCAGACGGCTGCTGTGTTCAGGTGACTGACTGGTCAGCAAGTCCAGAATCTCAGATGGTTCGACATTCCAGTGTTGCTGCAGAACCCGAGTCAGCTCACTGTCTTTACCAAGAAACCGGCCGGCGAATTTCTCATGCGGCGGCATATCAGGCAAAGCCAGATCTTCAATCGGATGGCAGAACGGCCAATGTCCGATGTCATGAAGCAAAGCCGCCACAATCAATACTTCGGCGTCATGATCCGATACCGTCGCTGCAAATCGCTCGTCCTTACCCAGTTGCCAGAGGTAAGCCAGCGAGTTGTGATACACTCCCAAGGCATGTTCGAACCGGGTATGAGTGGCCCCGGGATAAATTCGAGAGGTGAGAGCCAGTTGACTGATCTGTGCCAGTCTTCGAAATTCAGCCGTGTCCACAATCGCGCGGACACGTGCGGACAGCGGCACGTCCTGTTCGATCGGAATGCGCACCACACCAAGGTGGTTACTGTCACGTGAAATCTCTTCGATGTGAGAGTAGGGGTTTGTCATCGGTGTTGAAGGTGAACTCCTTTGATGAGTACCGGCGATACCGGCCGAAATCAGGCGTCGCAGTACTGAGAACCCGAATCAGACATGTATTCCGTATTCTGATCTGCCAGTAAATCAAAATCCGGCTTGAGTTTCCGGCGAGAGACTGCGACCATACGACAGTTCAGAAATTTTTCATTCTGTCAGAATCACTGCCGCTTGCCAGAGATGACGGATTGCATTACCGGATGTTCACGGGTTGCAGTCGAATTCCGGTCCGGCTCGCGACTGTTCGGGATGTTTTGATTCGGCCGAGGTTACTGCTGTTTCGCAGATTACCATGGCCGCGAATTTCTGCCACTCAACAGCTATTGATGGCGTGGACCCTGCCCGGTTTTGCGCACCGAGCATGTCTTTGACTCGCCGCTGACATATACTCAGAATTATCGGAATAACATGGCAAAGGAAGAAGCAATCCAGGTTGAAGGCAGTGTGGTCGAAGCGCTGGCGAATACTCAGTTTCGTGTGGAACTGGAAAATGGCCATATAGTAATGGCCCACGTTGCCGGAAAAATGCGGAAGCATTTTATTCGCATCGTGCCTGGTGACCGTGTTGTTGTTGAAGTGTCGCCCTACGACCTGAATCGCGGCCGCATTGTTTTTCGCGAACGTTAAGACCAGCAGCGCTGATCGCTTCTGTGAACTGGTTGGGCTGTGCAGTAACTGATCACGTTCTGCCAGGTCTCGCGGAATGAATCCGGGAGCATTCATTGGTTTCGATGTTGTCGAGTACTGATCAATGTCTGATGTTGACGTCCCGCTGTCATTTGTGCGTTTGTTCACAGACGGCGCCTGTAAAGGCAATCCCGGTCCCGGCGGCTGGGGATGTATCCTCAGACATCCGGCCAGTGAAAGTGAAAAAGAATTCAGTGGAGGCGAACTGGATACCACCAACAATCAAATGGAACTGCAGGCTGTGATCGAAGGCCTTAGTCGTTTGAGTCGTCGATCCAGGGTCGAGGTGGTTACCGACAGCAAATATGTTGCCGACGGATGTCGGTCCTGGATTGCAGGCTGGAAACATCATGGGTGGAAACGGAAAAGTGGTAACAAATTTCTACCGGTCAGAAACGTGGAACGCTGGAAGACGCTGGATGCACTGATTCAGAAGCATGAAGTCCAGTTCACCGTTGTCAGGGGCCACACCGGTCATCCCGAAAACGAACGGTGTGATGAACTGGCGGTTGCTGCTGCAGAGAAGGCTCGACGTGTTTTGTAGAGATTCGGTGCTGTTTCTTCTGCCGCAGATGTGTTCCGGTGACAGGTCCTCGTCTGAGTCAAATTGAAACGTTGTGGGCTGATGTTCGTCAGAACCCTCCGGAAGACGGTCCCGAAATGTCAGTGGCGCGAGTTCGGCTGACCGAACGCTGCAGACATTTGATTCTGCAGTATCTGATGGCCTGCCATCGGGATCGCGATGCTGCTCAGCAGGTTTCACTGCAGTTCCTACGAGTCGACTTCTCCGTTGTTTCTGCTGAAAAAGCGGTTTTCGCAACGACATTAAGACTGTAATTGATCACCTTCTGCTGAGTTTAGATGCGGCTGACGAAAAAACTGTGCAACTATCCTTCTAAATCAAAGTGCGTCTGCCTCAACCGAGGATCTTCGTGTTGCGCTGGACATCCGGTTGCCGGTTAGCTGGTGTGATTCCCTGCTTTGCGGATGTTGTTAACAACTCAGGCAGGATGAAGTACAGTCGGACAGGGCGTGGTATACTTTGATGCAGATGCGACTGAAAAATCGCTCGGTGCGTTCTCCGGAACCGGCAGAATTTGTGATTAACCGACCTGGAAAAGAAATTACTTCCTGACAATGTGCATGATGTGAGTCTTCGTACCCCGGAACGTTTTGCGAAGATCCTGATCGATCTGGTCAATGACTCACTAACGAGAACGGACAAAGAAACTTCGGAACACGAGTGAATAGACCTGAACTTGTAGCAGTACTGCAGACCTGTCCTGCGTTCCGGTGATGACAATGAATGAGTCAGCGAAATTCAATTGTTCTGATGTGTCCTCTAATGACGTGGCACTGAATTCAGTGCAGCGCCGACAGTTCGTCCTCCTTGAACACGATCATCCTTTCTTACACTGGGATTTTCTGATTGAAGATGGTGCAGGCCTGGCGTCCTGGAGGCTTCACGAAATGCCTCGGGGCGGAAAACTCATTCCGGCGACTGCGCTGACCGTTCACCGTCGGCACTACCTCACGTGGGAAGGTCCTGTCTCCGGAGATCGAGGTCACGTATCACGTCTGTTTTCGGGATTTCTGGAACTGCGCGGGCAGTGGCCCGATGTCAGCGCGTGGCCCGGTGTCACACTGAGGATGCTCGACTGTTCACTTGCTGAACAGTGCCGGCTGATGCGAAACCAAGATGAGACGCTGTACTGGGAATTCGTTTGATGGGAGGTTCGCTGGAAACTGCACTGCAGCAGCGTTTGCAGGTCCTTGAAAGATCAGGACGCAGACGTTTTGTCAAGCAGGTTGAATGTCTGGCACACGGACGATGTGTCATTGAAGGTCAGGAACTCGTCAATTTCGGATCCAACGACTATTTGAGTCTTGCCCATGATCCACGTGTTTGCGCCGCTTTTGCAGAAGCAGCGGGCCGTCAGGCGGGAGCGACCGCCAGTGCCCTGATTGCAGGACGATCCCGCCTGCATGCCGAGCTGGAGGACCAACTGGCGGACTTTGAAGAATGTGAAGCGGCTCTGCTGTTTCCCACGGGATTCGCTGCCAATCTGGGTACCATTCAGGGAATTGTACGACCTCAGGATGTGATATTCAGTGAACAGGAAAATCATGCGAGTCTGATTGATGCCATGCGAGCCACAAAGGCAGCGGTTTCGGTTTATAGTCGTCACGACCTTCGAGATCTGGTGTCTCAGATCAGTAAGATACGGTCCGACTATCAGTTCGGATTTTTGATCACTGACGGTGTGTTTAGTATGGATGGTAGTGTGGCACCGTTGAGGGAACTGTGTGACATTGCGGATGAGTTCCGGCTTTCTGTCATTGTTGATGATGCTCACGGAACCGGTGTCGTCGGGCCCGGCGGGCGTGGAGCGTGTGATTTAGCCGACGTTCAGGTGCGTCCATATGTTCATATCGGGACGCTCAGTAAGGCACTAGGATGTCTGGGCGGATTTGCAGCCGGCAGTCGGGTCACAATTGAATGGCTGCGAAATCGTGCGAGAACTCAATTTTTTTCAACTGCTCTTCCGCCAGCTGTGTGTGCGGCCGCTCTTGAAAGTTTGAAGATCGTCCGCTCAGAACCGGAGCGGCGATTGAAACTGATGGAACGAAACCGATTTGCACGGTCGTGCGCCCGTTCTGCAGGTTTAAACGTCCTCGGCCCCGCTGAAGCCCCTATTCTTGCGGTGACGGTTCCCGGGGAGCAGGACATCATGGCGATCTCAATGCAGTTACAGCACGACGGCTGGTTCGTACCTGCGATTCGACCTCCAACGGTCCCCAGCGGCTCCAGTCGCTTTAGACTTTCACTCACCGTTGATCACGAACCTGATGACATCGTTGCAGTACTGAATCAAATTGCTGAATTAATCAGTTAATGTGTGCCGTCACATCAGACGCGGACTGAGTCATGCCACCAATCGTGTTATTAGACGACACAGACGTTCCCGATGACCTGCTGAACCTTTCTCAGAGTCGGGATGGTTTTACGGAAGAGTTTCCGTTTACGTCCCGCTGGATTCGGATCGGCGCATCGATTCAGCATTTTGTTGACGAGGGCAGTGGTCCGGTATTGTTGATGGTCCACGGAAATCCAACATGGAGTTTTGCCTGGCGGCATTTGATTCGAAACCTGAGTGTGGATTATCGCGTGATCGCGATTGATCATCTTGGCTGCGGCTTTTCAGAGAAACCGCAGACAGATGTTTACACACTGGAGCAGCACATCAAAAGGCTGGAGCAGCTGATACTTGCTCTCGATCTGAGAAACGTCACCTTGTTTGCGCATGACTGGGGAGGAGCTATTGGCATGGGATGCGCCGGACGGCAACCTGATCTGTTTTCCCGTTTCGTTCTGTTGAACACGGCTGCATTTCGAAGTCGCCGAATTCCGCTAAGAATCTCTGCCTGTCGGATTCCCCTGCTGGGACCATTCGGTGTTCAGCGAATGAATTTGTTTTCGCTGGCGGCCGTGCAAATGGCGGTGACTCGACCGCTAACATCATCTGCCAAAGCGGGTCTGCTGGCACCCTATGATTCTGTCGAGAACCGTATTGCCGTGAGGGAATTTGTTCTGGATATTCCCATGAAACCCACTCATCGCAGCTATCAGACGCTGGTCAGGGTTGAGGAATCTTTGTCGAAACTGGCAAACAGACCAATGCAGCTCATCTGGGGTATGAGAGACTGGTGTTTTACACCTGAGTTCCTTTACGAGTTCGAACGGCGTTTTCCGAATGCAGCAGTTCACAGGATTTCTAGTGCCGGTCACTATGTATTTGAAGACGCGGCTGATGACGTGCTGGAGACGAGTCAACGGTTTTTGAAGCTGACAGCTGACTATTCGTAGCCCCGTCACGGTGTTCCGGTTGAGTAGGTACAAAACGTGAAACATGCACTGCTGCAAAACAGTCAGGGTACTTTTCCAGAGGTCGTACTCGACGATGTGTTTCCTGAAGGTATCGTCGACATCGCTTACGGTGCAGAAGCCGCGTCTCTGATCCTGGCCACGGCAGCCGGCTCACTGACACTACTGCACCGGAATGGATCTCTTCTGAAAACGAATCGTAATTTTGAAGGTGTGAGGTCTGTTGTTTGGGCCGATACAGGAAATTTTGGCGCGGCGATCGTCGGAAACAACAAAATCATTTGCTTCGATTCCGGTTTGCAGACGTTGTGGGATGTCAGGATTACAGGACAGGTGCGTTCAATCGCAATCACTCCGCATGGTAGTCATTTGGCGATTTGTGATAATTCGGCCCGGGCGCATATCGTGACAACGGACCGACAGCAGATAGCAAAATTCAATACGACACAGACTCTAGACTTTGTACAGTTCGTCGCCGAACGCCCCCGGCTGATCGGTGCCGCGGAATTCGGTCATCTCTGCTGCTATTCTCTCACTGGTGAAGCATTGTGGAGCCAGCAACTTTCCTGCAACGTTGGAGCACTAGCCGTGTCCGGTTGTGGGCGACGAATTTTGCTGGCCGGATTTAACCACGGTATTCAGATGTTGAATGGTCGCGGACATCAGCGGGGATCTTTCATGCTGGATGGCATACCGGCGACCGTCAGTGTCTCCGCCAGCCGGCGACGAATGGCCGTCTTAACACTCGAGTCAAGAGTCTACTGGATGAATTTTGAAGGAGACATGCTGTGGGCTGGCGATCTGTCGATGGATCCACCCACTCGCATCGCCGCAGGTCCACTCGGTGAACGTCTGTTTCTGGTCACTCAGTCGGGGCGTCTGCTACAACTGCAGTGGTGACGGTTCCGATTGGCGGAAGTGACCGGCCGGAGAGTTCCGACAGTACTAATCTGTAATAATTCAACGCCGGGGAAATGAAACCGGACAACGACGGTCGCCGCTGTGATGATGTGAGGCAAACCGAAATCCAGTTGCGTATTCGTCTGTCACACATGGACAGTCACAGCACACTGTTGACGGAGTTTTTAAAGCATCCGACACACAACGATTAAATCGTTACACAGACACACATCGAATGCGAATTACTTTCCTGGGAGCTGCGGGTGAAGTCACCGGCAGCCAGCATCTGATCGAAACTGATACCAAGCGGGTTCTGCTCGACTGCGGGCTGTTTCAGGGACCGGAAAGCGAAACAAGACTCAAGAACGAGAAATTCCACTGCGATCCTCCACATGTCGACTGCGTGATTCTTTCTCATGCCCACATCGACCACTCAGGACGTCTTCCCGCACTATACGCTGCCGGATTTCGCGGACCGGTGTACTGTACTCGCGCAACTGCAGATATTGCGGCAGTGATGCTGCGGGACACCGCCAGAATTCACCTGGAAGATGCACGATACGCGAACAGAAGGCGGGAACGCGGTGCTTCTGAAATCAAGCCTCTGTATGACGAAAACGATGTGAGAAAAGTCTGCCGGTCGTTTGAGTACCTGACAATGGGAAACTGGGACGTACCCGCCGAAGACATGAGATTGAGATTTCGCCATGCCGGTCACATCCTCGGCTCCGTGATTTGTGAACTCGAACTGATGGAAAACGGAGAATGGAAGCGAATCGTGTTCACGGGGGATCTGGGACGTCGGGACAAACCGCTACTGATTGATCCCGAAACCGTCGACCGTTGCGACGTGGTGATTACCGAATCCACCTACGGTAACCGGATCCACCCGCATTCCGGTGACGTCAAAGCCGAATTGCAGCGTGTGGTCAGTGAGACGGCTTTGCGGGGGGGACGAGTCGTTATTCCGGCATTTAGTCTTGGAAGAACCCAGTTGATTGTCTATCTGCTGAATGAACTGCGGAACGAACAGTCACTGTGTCGTATCCCGGTCTATATCGACAGTCCTCTGGCCACACGGTTGACCGACATCTACCGCGGGCATCAGCAACACGTGGACGACGATGTGCGTGCGACCCTGCGATTCGATGATGACATGTTTGACTTTGACGGGCTGACGTATATTCAGTCACGCAGCGAAAGCGTTGCACTGAACCGTTCTTCCGAACCATTTGTGGTGATTTCCGCCAGCGGCATGTGTGAGCATGGTCGAGTCGTTCACCACATAAAACATGCTGTCGGAAACGACTTAAATACGATTCTGATTATCGGGTTTCAGGCACGCGGGACTTTGGGTCGTCAGCTTGTCGAACAGCGGGACACCGTCCGGATTTTCGGCCGTCCTTATTCACGCCGCTGTCGCGTGGAAACCATTAACGGACTTTCGGCCCACGGCGATGCCGAAGATCTCAAATGGTGGTTCGAGTGTCTGCGTAGAAACGGTGGCACTGGCCGGGCGTTTATCGTCCACGGGGAACAGCAGGCTGCTGAATCACTCGGTAAGCTCATTTATGACTGCTGCGATCAAGCCCCCCTGGTGCCCGGGCCGGGCGACATGTACGACATCTAGGCCAGACACCGGATGTAAGGACTCATGTTGGTGTTCCATTTCCATAGCCGACATTGACGCCCGGGCTGCGTCGCCATGTGCATCACGGATGCCTGTTCCCATCGCGACTACGCACCGGAAATGACATTGTTGTCCTCGCTCAGGCACTTCGCTAATCTGTATCAGCGGTTGTGAGTCAGGCATAGAACAGACAAAACGGCCGGCTGTCAGGGGGAAGGTTTGCTTTTTATTTGCGGCGTTGAGTGTATGTTTTGCATGCCGTGCCCGTGAATATCTGTGCCCACGGTGTGACGGAGTTTATTGGTCTTAATTTTGATGCAGTAAAAGAAGACGGGACATTGAGTGTGTCCTGGCTGAGGAATTCTCATGACGGAACGTGTCACAATCATCGGATCCGGGCCGGCCGGCTGGACGGCAGCAATTTACGCGGCACGGGCAAATTTGAAACCTGTGGTCTACGAGGGGGCGTTTAACGAAGACAATCGCCAGAAAGGAACATTGCCGCTCGGACAACTGGCCCTTACTACTGAAGTCGAGAATTTTCCCGGGTTTCCGTCCGGTGATATGACAGGATACCTTGACTCGTCAATTGACGACAGCAAACGCCGGTACATGGCTCCACACGAAAAACAGGGAGTGTCCGGTCCTGAGCTGATGGAACTCATGCGTCAGCAGGCCACCAACTTTGGTGCCGAGGTTGTCACCGATGACATCGCTGAACTCAATCTGTCAGATCGTCCGTTTAAGGTTCGAAGCCTGAGCGGAACCGAATTTGACACTCATACGGTGATCATTGCTACTGGCGCCCGAGCCAATTATCTCGGCCTGGAGTCCGAAGACCGTTTCAAAAATATGGGAGTTTCAGCCTGCGCCGTGTGTGATGGAGCATTGCCCCGATTTCGGAACAGCCCGCTCGTCGTTGTCGGAGGTGGTGACAGTGCCATGGAAGAATCAACGTTTCTTGCCAAGTATGCGTCTGCAGTTTACATCGTTCATCGTCGCGACGAATTTAGAGCGAGTAAAATCATGGCCGACCGGGCACTCAACAATGAAAAGATTCACGTCAAGTGGAATTCCGTGATCGATGAAGTACTCGGCGATGATGAAAATGGTGTTACCGGAGTACGCATTCGAAACGTCAATGACGAGGGTCAGACAGAACAGCTGAGCGTATCCGGCTATTTTTCCGCAATCGGGCACACTCCTAACACGGACTTCCTTGATGGTCAGCTGGACACAAATGAAAGTGGTTATCTGACATGGACTCAGCCTCCACGCACCAACACAAGTGTGGACGGCGTATTTGCAGCCGGTGATGTGGCTGACGACCGATACAAGCAGGCGATTACTGCAGCCGGTACGGGCTGTGCCGCAGCGCTCGATGCCGAACGCTGGCTTGCCGATCAGGGGCTGGAATAAACATTGGTAATCTGGCTGACACCGGTAATCGGCTCGGCATTGATTTCTGGTGAGCGAGCGACGGACCTTGGAACAACGCAGTCCATTTCATGATTAAACAGTAAACTGACTCTGTATCATCATGATCCCGGTATCCGTTTCAAAGGCACCTTCCCGACGGCGTCCCCTCAAATTCACACTGCGGTTATGTACTGAGCCTGATGATGTACCCGGTGTCCGGAACGAACAGTGTGCTTCCCGGAGTTGGGCCATTTCCAAACGGGACGGAACCAACCCGTAGCCTCAGAAACGGCAGTGTTCCGCAGACGTTACTGAATCCTGCTGCAGCGCCACAGTTTTTCTGTTGGCTTGTAGTCTCGAAAGAATCGATGATTCCCGAATGGACTCTACCGTCGTGACGTTTAGTCAATTCCGGGTGGTCGAATGGCAATTACACCCTCGTCCGGACTGGATGCAGTGGCATACAGTTTTCGAGCGATACGTCCAGCCAGCCACGCCTGCCTCCCCGCCAGACAGGCGTTTTGCATAGCTACGGCCATTCGTGGTGGGTCAGCGGCTCCGGCAATCCCGGTATTAAGCAGTACACCGTCACATCCAAGTTCCATAGCCACCGCAACATCACTGGCCGTTCCGACTCCGGCATCGACAATTACAGGATACGCTGCATCGTCTTCTTTGAGATATTCCAGGCAGATTTTGAGATTTCCGGGATTCAAAATTCCTTGACCGCTGCCGATCGGACTTCCGGCAGGCATCACCGACACCGCTCCCGCCTCCTTGAGCCGCATGGAGCTGATTGGATCATCAGACGTATAACAAAGCACCTGAAATCCGTCATCAACCAGTTGGCGGCAGGCTTCAATTGTTGCCACCGGATCCGGCAGAAGTGTGCGGGTATCGCCGAGGACTTCGAGTTTTACCCAGTCGGCACCGCAATTTTCGAGTCCTCGGAGAATCTCACGTCCCAGTCTGGCAACTCGTACAGCATCTTCCGCAGTAAAACAGCCGGCTGTATTAGGCAGAATTGTATATTTTTTGAGATCAATAAAGTCCAGAATATTACGGCCGTCCGCGTCGACCAGACGCTCACGCCGAACGGCCACCGTGACGACCTCGGCGCCGCTGAGCGCGAGACATTCCTGCATTTGCTCATACGAGCTATATTTTCCTGTACCGACGAAAAGACGTGAATTCAGCTGATGAGTTCCCAGCTGGATATCAGTGTCTGATGTCGCGGTGTCTACGGCCGTCATTTGAGTTCGCCCTGGTCTGTCCTGAGATTAAATTCAATAGTCATTCGAACTACGGTCAGCCACCGCCCACCAGCGTGACAATCTCCAGTGTGTCACCGTCAGCTAGACGTGTGTCAGAGTGATTCTCTCTGGGAATTACTTCGTGATTTTGCTCGACGGCACAATATCGATTATTGATCCCCAGCCGCTCCAGAAGTTCGGCCATTGTGAAATTGTCGGGCAGCGTGTGATGTTCACCGTTTACGAACACACGAAGCATCATTTCCTCCAGATCGAACAAACCGCAGTAAAGTGAGCGCCACTCAGACCAATTCTAGCGGAATCCCGACGTGGTTGAAGGATCATTCGTTTGCACTCATATGATCTTTCGCCGGTAATCCCTCTGAGACCAGAGGACCAGAGCGCAACGGTATGTGCGATCAGGCAATTCAACCGATACAGAATCTGAGTACCCGAATGGCGTCCTATCCACGATGACGGGCCAAATGCCTGATGCGCGGTATCAGCCTGTTACAGAGTCGGGTAATCGAGGACATTTAACGACTCACAGCAGAACCGCACGACCGGCAGGCCTTGCCGAAGCCTGTGCCGCATCCGCAAAAACGGCACAGCAGCCACGCCTCGTGGAAACATCCGCTAAATCTACTGCGTAGACTGCTGTATTTGACTGGTTTTGCTCGGTGCGAATCAATTGTGCTGTCGATTAACAAAATGGAGAAGTGCAGTTCGGATTTTAATCCTTTGACTTCCCTGACTTAATTTGTGATCCGTCACCACGGAGGGTGATGTGCGAGTTTCCGGTCAATTGACAAATGGAGATGCCGTGGCCTGGATCGGTGTGGCGTCACCATCCTGCCCGCATCGACTGGAGTCCCTGCTGGAGGGCAGGTTCAATATCGGCCGCGGCAGGACTTGTCACTTGAGGCTCGGGCATGACTCGATTCCCGAGCTGCTGGCTGTGATTGTTGCAGACCGCATCAACGCCCGGATTTTATGCCAGTGCAGTTCGCCTCCCGTGTTGCTTAACGGCGAGCCTGTACAGGATTCGCCACTGAGTGACGGAGACCTGCTGGAGATGGGCCCGTATACTCTGGTGTTCCAGCGGTTGCGTAGTGAAGCGGCTTCGTCGAACTTAACTGGTGATGATACCGTTGATGCCTCAAAAGCCACTGCGGAAGAAATCGTTGATGCTCTGGAAGAAGAACTTACGGTTGTCGAAGAGCTGGACCATTCGCCGTTGGAGGGGTGGCGGGAACTGGCCGCACGTCTGCTGTACGATGATTCCGACGCATCTGAACGACGCGATGTCATTCCGATTGACGACGTGCATTCGCTGATGCTGAAACTGGAAGAAGGGCAACAGAATCTGCAGCTGCAGCAGGAATCAATCCTTCAGCAGTTGACCGAGCTAAGGCGACAACAGAGTCTTCTGACAGAATCGCTTCTTCCTTCGTCTGACTCGGACTCCGTCGTGCCACTTCGCTCAGTGTCTCCGCCCCGTCGAGTCAGCGCCTAGGACAGAGTGCACGAAGCAACTCCGTTCGCGTTTTGACAGGTCTCCGATCATACATCCAGGATGCAGGAAGCGGGTTCAGTATGTTTCCTGTTCCTGTTTTACAGCGATGTCGGACGATTCTTTGGTGCACGGCTCAGGCCGGTAACTGCAGCGATCCTGTACGCTAACCAGCCCTGCAACCCGCTTTGGCTGTTCATTCAGTCAACGACTGAAAACCAGATTTATCAGTGAATGACGTATGGTCCGTCTTCAATCAGCTGGTGGACAGATTAAACTTGTGAAGGTGCTGCTTCTTCAGAGAAAACTCGCAGAAGCCTGATCTTAGTGATTCAGGAGTTTAAACAATGAAACGATGTGCGGTTTGTGCAGTGTTACTGATGGTGATGTCTATATGTCACGCCGAGGATGATTCCGTCACTCCGGACAAACCCAAGCCACCGGAACCTCAATATGAGTCGGAAGGGATCAGTATCCCGCCGGCCCATTCCGATGAGCCCATCGCGGAACTATCGATTGACCGGGCAGGTGCGTATCTTGATCACGGAGCCGTAGCCTGGACAAGGGAGAAACAGTGCATCACTTGCCACACCAACGGTACGTATCTGTTCATGCGACCGTCACTGACATCCACACTGGGGCCACCTTCCGACGAGGTTCGGGAATTCTTTGTTGAACAATTAGCGGAACTGCAGCAGACAGAAGCAGACGAACTCAGGGATGGAGTTGGCCCCGCACAGTTGATTTACCTGGCTGCCGGCCTTGCTGAGTGGGACGCTCATGTCTCTGAAGCCGTTTCCGATGAAACGGATGCTGCTCTGAAACTAATGCTGGAGATTCAGGATGACAATGGTGCGTGGGGAGCGGTCTCCTGCTGGCCTCCACTGGAATCTAGTGCTTATCAGCAGGCAACCATGGCAGCCATGGCGCTGACGGCGTGCCCGGACTGGCTGGCTGACGTCGTGAACGAATCAGTCACGGAACGAATTGAACGTCTGAAAACCTATCTGCGGGATACGCCTCCGCCACACGATTATGGAAAAGTGCTCAAACTGTGGACATCAACACGCATGGACGGAATTGTGTCATCGGAGGAGCAGGAGCAAATCCTTTCTGTCATTCTGCAGAACCAACGTTCCGATGGTGGGTGGAATATGAGAGATTTCGCATTACCGGAAGAATGGGGGGATGGAAGCCGGGCAGAGAAACTGCGAAGCGAATTACTGGATACCAGTACTGGTGCGGCGTCATCGGCAGCAATGAGCGACGGGCATATGACCGGGCTTGTTTTGATTGTTCTGCAGCAACTGAAGGTGCCAGGCACCTCAGAAGCTGTTCACCGCGGCGTCGTCTGGCTTAAACAGCATCAGCGTGAATCCGGTCGCTGGTGGACACGTTCGCTGAATACAGATCGGCTGCATTTCATCACATTCAGCGGGACGGCCTATCCCTTGCTGGCATTACAGCTGTTCGAAGAACAATAAAACAAAAAGCATGAATCCGGACGGCCCTGTATGTATCGCCTGATACCGCAGTGCGGTGACACCGGGCAGATGTGTTCGGGACTCTATTTGTCAACACGAGAAAGCCCGCGGCTGGAGCGGTTCGTTCGGGTGATCGGTGTCAGCTTATCGATCGGACACAGATTGCTCGAACTTCTGCGGATGAAGTGAGGGTAAAACTCTTGAGAATCAGAGTACTTCATGTGCTGGTACCATCAGTGGGATGGTTTATGATTTCCGCCGTGTCGCTGTTTGCGGAAGAGACGGTAAGCTTTTCTCGCGATATTCGTCCGGTCCTCTCAGACAATTGTTTTTTCTGTCATGGACCGAATCGCCAGGAAGCTGACCTCAGACTCGATATTTCTGCACTTGCTTACGAATCGGGAGCGGTTGTGCCTCACGACACGACCGCGAGTGAATTGATTCAGCGAATCACTGCTGTTAACCCCGATTCGCGCATGCCACCGCCTCATACCAATCGGCAACTTGACGCGGATGAGATTGCGGCCTTGCAGACATGGATTAAAGAAGGCGCACCGTACGAACAACACTGGGCCTTTCGGTCTGTACCGCCATTAAAACTGCCCGTCGTCAGCGACCCCGAGCGATGGACCCGGAATCCTGTCGATTGCTTTGTGCTCAGGCGTCTACAGCAGGAGAATGTTGCTCCAAATCCGCAGGCAGATCGTGAACGTCTATTGCGAAGACTCACCCTGGATCTCACCGGACTGACTCCGACAATTGATGAAATCGATGCGTACCTTTCCGATACATCAGAGTCTGCCTGGGACAAAGTCATCAGTCGTCTGCTGGAATCTCCTGCCTTTGGTGAACAGATGGCTCAACAGTGGGTTGATGTGGCACGCTACGCAGATACTTTTGGCTACGACAACGACAACGAAAACCATTTATGGCCCTGGCGAGACTGGGTGATCAGAGCTTTCAATCAAAACCTGCCGTACAGTGACTTCATTCGCTGGCAACTGGCGGGTGATCTGCTTCCGAATCCGTCTCAGGATCAAATGGTTGCTACGGCGTTCAATCGTCTGCATCGTCAAAACGCTGAGGGTGGCGTACTGCCGGAAGAATTTGTTGTTGAATACGTTGTGGACCGTACGCAGACCTTTGGAACCGCCTTTCTGGGCCTGACGATCGAATGTGCACGCTGTCATGACCACAAATTTGACCCGATTTCACAGAAGGATTTCTATCGACTGTATGCCATGTTCGCCAACATTGACGAACTGGGAACTTATGCGGAAAAGACGACATCAACGCCCACACCCAACACCTTTGTGTACACTGACCGTCAGCAGATACAGCACCGAGCTTTGAAGGCAAACATTTCCCGGGCAGAGGTGGGGCTGGCTAAAGAAGAGTCCCTCGCCGAATCACGATTTCGGAAATGGCAGGAAACAAACACATCCTTTTCTCCCGTCATTCCGGAGCCGGTCCTTCAACTGTCGTTTGATACACGCGATCAACTGCCGGAAACAGCAGTTCTGGTTAATGGAATCATTAACCAGGCCGTACGTTTTTCCGGTGATGCCGGAGTGCAACTTAAAGATCACAGCCAGTTCGAACGAACGGATCCATTTTCAATAACGATGTGGCTTCGACCGGAACAATTCGGTGACCGCATGGTGGTCTGTCATAATACGAAACCGGTGTGGGAGGTCGGGCATCGCGGGATCGAACTGGCCATCGATCCCGTTGGGCGAATCGAATTCAGTCTGTGTCACTTCTGGCCCGGAAACGCGTTGCGTGTGACCACCCGGTCATCTCTTGTGCGTCGTGAATGGACGCATGTCAGCATCACCTACGACGGCTCAAGTCGTTCCGCCGGCATCAATATCCATCTGAACGGGACGCTGACTCCACTGCATATTGTTCGCGACAATTTGTACGACACAACGCTCCTGCCGCCGGACAGAACCGCACCACTTGAAGTTGGTGCTCGTATGTCAGAGCCCGGTTTTAAGCAGGGCGCGGTCGACGAATTTCGTCTTTACGACCTGTGTCTGACGAATGCCGAACTGACAGGAATTGCACACCGAAAATTCCAGCCTGCTGATCGTAATGATGTTTGGGAATGTTATCGAGAGCGCATAGACGAACACTACCGGCATGCCAGGCACAGGCTTCAAAGTGCCCGAGTGGCTGAAAACAAATTCGTCGGAACGCTTCGCTCGATTATGGTCATGCGTGAAAAATCAGAGACGGCAATCGCACGAGTGTTAAACCGGGGGGTTTATGACCAGCCCGGTGAAGAAGTCGTCGCAGGCGTGCCTTCCGCAGTTCTTGATCCTGGCCGCCGGTCCCCCCGTAACCGTCAGGAACTTGTCGACTGGATGCTTCGCCGTGATCATCCTCTGGTGGCTCGAGTTGCCGTTAACCGGGTCTGGAAAATGTTCTTTGGACACGGACTGGTATCTACGCCTGAGGACTTTGGCAACCAGGGTGTGCCCCCTGAACATCCGGAAATGCTGGACTATCTGGCTGCACAGTTCATGGACAGTGGCTGGGACGTGAAAGTTTTATGTCGTCTGATTGCCGGTTCAGCCACTTATCGCCAGTCGTCACGACCGCGAAAAACGCTTTCAGAACGGGATCCGGAGAATCGGCTTCTGGCGTGCGGGCCGCGACATCGACTGAGTGCGGAACAGATCAGGGATGCGGCCCTCAGGGCCAGTGATCTGCTTGTACATCGCGTGGGTGGCCCCAGTGTAAAGCCAACCCAGCCTGAAGGACTCTGGAAGGAGGTCAGTCAGAGTACCTTTGCACCGGATGATGGAGACGGACAGTACCGTCGGAGCCTGTACACATTCTGGAAACGCACGATTCCACCTCCCAACATGATGGCGTTTGATGCGGTCAGTCGTGAAGTGTGTGTGGCACGGCGTGAAACCACCGTTACTCCCAATCAGGTACTTGTCCTCCTGAACGATCCTCAGTTCGTGGAAGCAGCCCGAGTACTGGCTGCCCGCGTGCTCCAGGAAAAACGGCACACTAAACCGGCTGTTGTCGAAGCGTTTCGCAGAATCACCGGTCGTTTTCCCCGAGATGAGGAGCTCCGGGAATTGTTGGCTGCCCATGCCGCTCAGCGGCTTATCTACCGGAAAAATCCGGATGACGCTGCCAAACTTGTCAACGTCGGAACACAAGCAACCGATGAAACACTTCTTCCTCAGGAACTCGCCGGCATGACAGCCGTCGTCCAGCTCATGATGGGTTTTCTGGAGTTTCAGATCAAGCAATGATGCGTCCGGGTAATGGACAGGACCGAATCAATGAATCGAAATATTGAGGTCACCGCTCAGCTGAATCCAAAGTTCGCACTGTCAACGACCGGCCGCTCGCTTTCCGGCCAGCCATTGATTCCACGTGATTCGCTTTTGAACCATGTCACACGACGACATTTGCTGCAACGGACCGGATACGGCGTCGGCGCATTGGCGTTGTCTGAACTTATGTTGTCGGGAGCTGCCCGTGGTGAAACCGGCGTTTCATTGGCGAAGGGTGCCCATTTTTTGCCACGTGCCAGGCGAATGATCTGTTTGTTTCAGAGCGGTGCTCCCTCACAGCTGGATCTGTTTGATCATAAACCAACGCTCCACGCGCTCCATGGAAGTGATCTGCCGGAATCGGTTCGCCAGGGACAGCGTCTGACGAGCATGTCAGCCGGTCAGGCACACTGGCCACTGGCGGGTTCCCGTTTCAGGTTCCGGCAGCATGGCGAATCCGGAGCATGGCTCAGTGAACTCCTGCCCTGTACGGCTGCGATTGCAGACCAGTTGTGTTTTGTGAAGTCACTGCACACTGATGCGATCAATCACGATCCGGCAATCACATTGTTACAGACGGGAACTCAGTTATCAGGACGTCCTTCCGTTGGTGCGTGGCTGAGCTACGGCCTGGGCACTGCAGATCACAATCTCCCGGCATTCGTAGTCATGACCACGCGAGGACAGGGCGGTCAGCCCGTGTACTCACGTCTTTGGGGCAGTGGTTTTCTGCCGGCCAGCCATCAGGGTGTTCGCTTTCGGTCCGGAAGAGACCCGATTCTGTTCCTGAACAACCCGAAGGGTATCACGGCTGCAGCTCGCCGAAATCAGCTAGATCACTTGCGACGACTTCATGAATTGAACGAACATGAATTCGGCAATTCTGAGACGGAGGCGCGCATTCGTCAGTATGAGATGGCGTATCGAATGCAGACATCAGTTCCGGAAGTGACCGAAATGGCAGACGAAACCGAAGCCACGTTTGAAATGTATGGTCCCCGGTCACGACAGCCCGGCAGCTACGCAGCCAACTGTATTCTGGCGCGGCGGCTTGTTGAACGAGGTGTCCGATGTGTGCAGTTGTTTCATCGGGGGTGGGACCAGCACGGAGATTTGCCGAAACAGATTCGCGGTCAGTGTGAGGAAACCGATCAGCCATCAGCCGCTCTTGTTCGCGATCTTCAGGCACGTGGTCTGCTGGATGATACTCTTGTAATTTGGGGCGGTGAATTTGGCCGTACCAGTTATTCTCAGGGAAAATTAACAGCCGTTAACTATGGTCGCGACCATCATCCCCGCTGTTTTTCGATCTGGTTGGCGGGTGGAGGTATTCAGCCGGGAATCACCTACGGTGAGACCGACGAATTCGGCTACAACGTCATTCGTGATCCGGTCCACGTTCACGACCTTCAGGCTACCATGCTGCATCTGTTTGGGATTGACCACGAACGCCTGACTTATAAGCATCAGGGACGCAGATTTCGGTTGACTGATGTCTATGGAAACGTGATCCACCCTATTCTTGGTTGACACTACTCAATTGAACTCATGCGATTAATCAACGTTAATCTTTCTACGAATGTCTTCACCGTTCCTGGTGTGTATTGCCTGTTGGCAACCCTAGTTCACGGGGCCACTCCGCCGGATTTCAACCGGGACGTTCTGCCGATTCTGGCAAATCATTGTCTGGAGTGTCACGGTCCCGACAGCCAGCAGCGCAAAGCCGACCTTCGTTTCGATACACCAGCCAGCCTGTTCGTTGACAGAGGAGGGTATCGTGTCATCAATCGGAAGCATCCGGAACACAGCGAATTTCTGGTTCGGATCAGCAGCCACGATCACGAATTACAAATGCCGCCCCGGGATTCACCGAACCAGCCCACACCTGAGGAAATCGATGTGCTTCGGCGGTGGGTACTCAGCGGTGCGAACTGGACAGCTCACTGGTCTTTTGTAGCACCTCGACAGCCGCCTGTACCGCAGGTACAGCCAAATCCTGGAAATCAAATCGATGCCTTTATTATTGCAAAGCTCCGGCAGGAGGGACTCAGGCCTTCGATGAAGGCTGACCGCTTCACATTAATACGTCGTGTGACACTGGCGCTGACCGGACTACCCCCCACTCCGGAAAACGTCGATGCGTTTGTGCGGGACGAATCTCCCAACGCTTATGAACGTGTTGTTGATCGACTGCTGGGCTCTGCTGCCTATGGCGAGCACATGGCGCTTGGATGGCTGGATGCAGCACGTTATGCGGATAGTGCCGGTTACCAGGCCGACTGGGAACGGTTTATGTGGCCGTGGCGAGACTGGGTCATTCACGCTTTCAACGACAACATGCCGTTTGATCAGTTCACCATCGAACAACTGGCCGGGGACATGTTGCCGAACGCGACAATATCTCAGCAGCTGGCCACCGGTTTCAACCGCAACCATCGAATCAACGACGAAGGCGGTAGTCTGGATGCTGAGTTCGAAGTGGAATATGTCGTTGATCGGGTAGATACGACTGCGACTGTCTGGCTCGGACTGACCGCCGGTTGTGCACGCTGTCACGATCACAAGTATGATCCGCTGTCGCAGCGGGAATTTTACCAGCTTTACGCCTATTTCAACAATGTGCCGGAGAAGGGAATTGATGGACGCAGGGGCGCAGCTCGTCCCTTCATCAACGTCACAAACAGGTACGCTCAGCGTCAACTACGAGAGTTAACCGCCAAAATTAACCGTTTAAAGGATCAACTCTCGGGTGATACGGAACACCTCCGACGAGTCCAGGAACAGGCTCAGTTACTGCGTAAGAAAATGACAACACCGGTGATGGTGATGCAGGAACAGCAACCGCGGAAACCGGCGTACCTGCTGAAGCGAGGGGCATACGATCATCCTGATAAAAGCGAAATTATCCCACCCGCACTGCCGATGGTATTTCAGTCTTTAACCGCTGCAACTCCCGATGATCGCCTGCAATTCGCAAACTGGATTGTCAGTCGAGACAATCCATTGACAGCTCGCGTGATCGTCAATCGGTTATGGCAGCATCATTTTGGTTCAGGAATCGTCAAAACGTCGGAAAATTTCGGCACGCGGGGGGAACCGGCTTCACATCCGAATCTGCTGGACTGGCTGGCCATTGAGTTTGTGCGAACCGGCTGGGATATCAAAGCCATGCACCGGCTGATTGTTACTAGTTCCACATTCCGTCAAACATCAACACTGACACCCGACCAGCTGGAACAGGATCCTCATAATCGTCTGCTGGGCCGCGCCCCGCGGCGACGGCTCAGCGGAGCCGCCATACGCGACCAGGCAATGGCGATCAGTGGTTTGTTGAACTCCGTGATCGGCGGCCCGCCGGTCAAGCCGTATCAACCCGAAGGATTGTGGAAAGAGCTTTCTTTCGGGACAGGTAAGACCACCATTGATTTTTATGTACAGGATCACGGTTCGGATCTCTACCGCCGCAGCCTTTACACCTTTTGGAAACGAACCGCAGCACCGCCAAGACTGGCCGTGTTCGATGGTGGCTCACGTGCGATGTGTCGTGTCCGCCGTGAATCCACAAACACACCACTCCAGGCGCTAACACTTCAAAACGACGTCACTTTTGTGGAGGCAGCCAGACATCTGGGCGAACGCATGCTCACCGTCGGGTTCGACAATTCTTCGAAAGGACTCGCACACGGCTGGCGACTGGCTGTGACACGGTGGCCTTCGCCGAATGAACTGCAACAGCTCGAGCGTGCTCTCAAGCGTAATCTCAGTTTATTTCGGGCCAATCCGACACAGGCGGATCAGCTGCTTGCCAACGGTGAATCTGAACTTAACCAGGAACTCGATCGACCAGTCCATGCCGCATGGACGATCGTGGCTCTGTCGATTCTCAATCTGGACGAAACGATCACACGAGAATGAATCACCAAATTCAGGCAATCACCGGTAATCGACTGCTGCAACTTACTCGCCGGTATTTTTTCGGACGCGGAGCCACCGGAATTGGTTCGGCCGCGTTAGCATCCATGTTTTCAAAGGAACTCAGAGCGGGAGACCGCGTTCCTGCGGTTGTTCCGTCATTGGCTCCGAAAGCTAAACGAGTCATCTATCTGTTTCAAAGTGGCGGGCCGTCACAGATGGATCTGTTCGATCACAAACCCCGGATGCAGAATTATTTCGACAGCGATCTGCCGGACAGCGTTCGCCAGGGGCAGCGGATCACCACAATGACCTCGCGGCAGGAGAGATTTCCTATTGCGCCCTCAGTGTTCCGTTTTCGTCGCCACGGTCACAGCAATGCTTTGATCAGCGAATTGTTACCGTATACGGCAACAGTGGCCGATGACTTGTGCTTCGTAAAATCTATGGTCACTGAGGCTATTAATCACGATCCCGCCATCACGTTCCTGCAGACCGGGTCTCAGTTGTCGGGGCGCCCCAGCATCGGATCCTGGTTCAGTTACGGACTGGGGTCAGAAAATGCGAATTTGCCGGATTTTATTGCGATGACCTCCCAGGGCACCGGTGTCAGGAGTGCTCAGCCACTGTACGACCGTCTTTGGGGCAGCGGTTTTCTGCCAACAACCCATCAGGGAGTCAAACTGAGAGGCAGTAAAGATCCTGTGCTGTATCTGAACAATCCGGCGGGCGTCTCATCCGCCGTGAAACGCGGTATGCTGGACGACATAGCAGAGTTAAATCGAGAGCGTCTCGACGTGACCGGCGATCCTGAAATCGCCACGAGGATTGCTCAATATGAAATGGCGTTCCGTATGCAGGCCTCAATTCCTGGCCTGGTTGATTTTTCGGACGAACCACGGCATGTCACAGAAATGTATGGACCGGAGGTCCATAGTCGTGGCAGCTATGCTTCGAACTGCCTTCTCGCGCGTCGATTGTCAGAAAGAGGAGTACGATTCATCCAGCTGTTTCATAAGGGATGGGATCAGCACGGCAATCTTCCAAAAGCAATTCGTGCCCAATGCCAAGACACGGATCAACCTTCGGCAGCACTCGTACGGGACCTCAAACAGCAGGGACTGCTCGATGAAACGCTGGTCGTCTGGGGGGGAGAATTTGGTCGCACCACCTATTGCCAGGGCGATCTGTCACGAGAAAAATACGGACGAGATCATCACCCGCGTTGTTTCACGATATGGATGGCAGGTGGTGGAATCAGGCCGGGCATGACCTGGGGGGAAACAGACGATTTTTCCTACAATATAACCGCAAATCCGGTCCAGGTTCACGATCTCCACGCAACGATGCTGCACCTGATGGGCATCGATCATCGGAAGCTGACATATCGGTTTCAGGGTCGGGACCATCGTCTGACCGACGTTCATGGCAACGTTGTTCAATCCCTGCTGGCTTGAAAATATCTGAATAAAATGTGTATTGGACTCTCTTGTGGGGACCGAAATTACGGAATGAGGAGAGCCAACCGGGTTGTGGCCGCATAGGTTTTTGTTCATGAGACCAGGCTGCTGTTCAACCTGCCGGTTTGGTCTGAAGCAGCGTTACCGGGCAGCAGACCGATTCCCGAATTGACATTTGTGACTTCATCGATATGCTTTCGCACCATCAGAACTGCTGACAGAGAGCTCAAAGGCAATCAATCCAAATGGGACGAATCGAACGAACACGAGAAATCGCACGTCGCCGGAAACGCAGAGTCCAGCTCAAAAAACTTCGAACTCGTTTCGCAGCAGCGAATTCGGAGTCCGAAAAGGCAGAGATTCTCGCCAAAGCACGACGTATGAGTCCGTTTGTGACTCTTGAAGAAACAACCAACGCTTAACTTCACCAGCGTACCAGCACGCCTCACGCACGTCATGGAAGGACGACTGTATGCGCGAATTGCGTGGCAAAACCGTTTTCTTGACGGGTGCAGCCTCAGGAATTGGTCGAGAACTTGCACTTCAGCTGGCTGATGCTGGCTGCAATCTGATTCTTGTTGACTGCAATCAGACGGGCCTTGATGACGTCGCCAGGCTAACTGCCGCCTGCGGTGTGAAAGTACACAGTTACCGCTGTGACCTGATGGACAGAACCGCCGTCGAACGTACAGTGAATTCGGCCGTCAGGGACGCAGAACCGATTGATGTGCTGATTAATAATGCCGGTGTTGCCTGGTACGGTTCCACTCACGAAATGACTCAGGAACAGTGGGACCGATTGATGTCGATCAACCTGCAGGCACCGATTCAAGTCACGCGTCTGCTGCTGCCAGGTCTTCTGCAGCGGCCTGACGCTCACATCGTCAATATGTGCAGCATTGCCGGACTCGTCGCCGGAGGACGATTCACGGCGTATCATACCACAAAGTTCGGGCTGGTCGGTTTCACAGAAGCAATTCGGTCCGAATATGCTCGAGCCGGAATCGGAGTAACGGCTGTGTGTTCCGGTCCCGTACGGACTCAACTTTATCAGTCTGCCGGTGGAGCAACCGGCGGAAGCCAGATACCACAACCACCGGCAATCGTTTGTGCTTCAGCCCAACGGGTTGCGAAACTCACAATCACGGCCATTCAGCGAAATCGTCGCATGGTGCTGGTGACACCTCTGGCACATGGATTGTTTCAAATTAAGCGTTTCCTGCCGGGTTTGCTGGATGCGGTGAGTGGATTCAGTCGCAGCAAAAGACGTCGACGTCAGGAAAGACTGTTTCGAGAACAGCAACGACTTGCCAACCTGCACGACTCATCAGATTCCGACGTCCGTGCGGACAGCGAAAACCGGAATCCGGTCCCCCTGAATTGACTGTGACCAGACAGCAGCACTGCAATGAATATTGCTGAATTGGCAGAACGCGCTGCTGCACTTTGTCGACGAACGCGATGATTGTAAATGGAGGTGCCGCCCATCGATGACATCCCCGTTTTTTTTTCTGGTTGGAATGGACCGCCCGCACCGTGTCGAA
The DNA here is from genome assembly GCA_022447225.1 of Fuerstiella sp. NCBI lineage: Bacteria > Pseudomonadati > Planctomycetota > Planctomycetia > Planctomycetales > Planctomycetaceae > Fuerstiella > Fuerstiella sp. The sequence continues at coordinate 177,267 of JAKVAZ010000012.1, forward strand.
AATTCGCAGATCATCATTAACTGGTGCGCCAACACGTTCTGTCCGCAGCCCGACAGACCAGTCGATTGTCCGGACTACGGGAATTCTGTTGCCCAAGGCGTGTCCGGACGAGAGCGGCCCCGCCAGATATTCTGACATTCTGGCCAGTCTATCGATCGACGTCATTTTGAAAACAAAGCTAACTGATCGGCAGCCGATGCGTGGTCGCAGTGCTTATCCGGGGTCATCGCCGTGACTCCAGTCAAATGCGGTTTACAGATCTCAACCCCAGTCAACCTGACGACTGCGAACCTGAAGGGCAGTGATCTGTATTCAATGTAGATAATCACAGGCTTACCTTAAGCTGAGCGGCACGAGTTTGGGTAAAATCTGTGACTACAGGCACGACATAAAATTCGGCCACGAACCGGTGGTGTGCCGAAAGACACCACTGAGCGGTTAATCCGGACCATCAGGTCGGAGACCGTCAGTAACGGGCTGTCGATACTGAGTCAAAACCATGCTCGTTGGTACAATTGTCAATGCTGTCGCAGTTGTCGCCGAATTTTGGGAACCACAGACAACAGATGGCGTGGTCAATGGTGTTGCAGCAACAGCAGTATTATTATCGCGCTCCTCTGTCTTGCTGGTTTTACCGAACTGAATATGATCTGCTCTTACAGAGGACCGTTAACTCATCGCAGGAAACCAGAAATCTGGCTGTCCGGACAGTCGGTCAGATAAATACGTTCGACTTGTCAACAGACATTGAATCACCTGCCATGGACGAAATGCAGCACGAATGTGGAATCGCGGCGGTCTATCATCTGACCACCGACCGCACCAGTGAACTGGTGCCTGCTGACGATTACCGTGCAACCTCACAACTGATGCCACGCATGTTACTGGACATGCAGAATCGAGGTCAGCTGGCGGCCGGATTTACAACCTACGATCCTGATCGCAGTCAGCTCATCGATACTCACAAGGATGTTGGTGGTGTCGCGGAAGTGTTTCGCATGAACCACTCCGGCCGTTTCAGAAAATTGATGGAGGAATATGCAGGGCGGGCAGCGATTGGTCATGTCCGTTACGCTACCTGCGGGTCTGACGATCGCAGTTATGCACAACCGTTCGAGCGTCATCACATTGCACGTTCCAAATGGTTCAGTTTTGTTTTTAACGGTCAGTTGGCAAATTATCAGGATCTTCGCAGTGAGATTCTTGCTACCACGGATTTTCACCTCACTCGCGAAACCGACACAGAGGTTCTCAATCACCTGATTTCTCGCAAACTTTCGGATTCTCCTGGTATTTCCGGCATGGAAATTCTGCGGGAACTGGCCGATGAAGTGGACGGAGCCTGGAACCTGGCGTTTTTGAACGCAAACGGTGACATGTTTGTATCAAGGGATCCGACGGGCATTCGTCCATTGTGCTATGCCGTGAACGACTCACTCTTCGCCGCAGCCAGTGAAAGCGTCGCACTGACACATCTTGGCTTCGAAGAAGACACGATTCAGAATATTCCTCCCGGACATGCCGCGATCATTGACAGCAAAAACGGAGTCCGTCTGGAGAAATATGCAAACACCGGCAAACCGGCGCACTGTTTCTTCGAATGGATCTATTTTGCGAATGCAGCAAGCAGATTTGACGACGCGGGCGTGTATCAGTCCCGGAAACGACTGGGAGAACAACTGGCTCTGAAAGAAGACCTTGTTCCAGGTGATGACACCGTTGTTGTCCCCGTTCCGGATACGGCTAAAGCGGCCGCGGACAGCATGGCCTACAAACTAGGTGTCCCCTCCCAGGAAGGTCTCCTGCGAAATCGTTATATCGGCAGAACCTTTATCGAAGGCTCAAACCGCGCCGACAAAGTTCGCGCAAAGTACACAGCTCTGCCGGAGATTCTGGAAGGAAAACAAGTTCTTCTGGTTGACGATTCCATCGTCCGTGCAACCACCCTCAGGGAATTGCTGACTCTGCTGCGACACACTGGTAAGGCCAGAGAAATTCACGTTCGAATCGCATGTCCGCCCATCATCGCTCCATGTTTCTATGGCATTGACATGTCCACCGTGCAGGAACTGTTTGCGCCAGGACATATGGCCGGAGATGTGTTGACGGAAGCTGATGAACGATGCATGGCGAAAGCGATCGGTGCGGACAGCCTGCGATATCTGCCCGTTGAGTCGCTGGCAGAATGTGTGGGATTGCCGGAAGACCATCTTTGCCGTGCGTGCGTAACCCGTGAATATCCCACAGCTGCCGGCAGGCAGCAGTATCAATTAGCTCAGAATTCGAATGCCTGCGGACGCACCTACGACATTGACTAAAACGGTACGTTCTCTGTCAACTGCCGATGAACTGTGACACTCACCTCAGCCAGCATAAGGGGCTGTTGCGGAGTATTGTCATGAGGTCATCTGTCGCTGGGACGACATGATTCGCGTCCACTGCCCTGTCGCCATAATTGCCAGTCCAATTCCCAAACAATTAGCAAGCATATCGATGGGGTCACATACGCGACGGGGGATCATTGTCTGCAGTAATTCTGTAATCACAGCGTGAACCATCAGCAAAGCGAGACACACTCGCCGAACATCGGACCGACAGTGTGAAATCGGAAGCATTAAACTCAGAGTAATTACTGCGTATACACTCAGATGAATCACAAAATCACCGATTGAACGAATGAAAACTGTCGACGTGCGGCCAAATCTGCTCAGCGGATCTGTCGACAGCAGGATCCATGTCGCAAGGACTAATGATGACACCGCAAGGGCCGCATTCGCGGTATGCAGCCTTATATCCGCCTGGAAGAGTCTCGGTGGCATGGAACTTCGCATTACCGACGTATGGACAGGGAACGAAACGGCCGGGTATTCGCTGATGACTCTGAAGATTTCTGAGTCACTAACGGTATCTATACCTCACTGAGGTGCCGTTGTTGCTCGGCTCCGATGCATTGTCCGGCATCCAGGGTTTGAACAGAGTCATCTTCGATACAGTTTGCATGAACGGCGTAACCGGTTCTGAAAGCCCTGAGTTTCTTTGATTAGCAGTGTGGTGTTCAGAACTCAGGGCAGTTGCTCATAAGAAGCCTCAACATCAGCACCATGTCCGGTTTCCCGCATTCGACTGCAGGAGCCAACAGCAGAGACTTCGTCCGTCTATGATGTTGCGACTAAACACAATCGAGGTGCACCGATTTTCTTTTCCGGACACACGTTTAACCAGACACCGTTCACAGAACGGAACACCTGCTCAACCATATTGTGGATGACTGTTTTGAGCGCAGGAAAAAAGAGGGTGTGATCGTCCAGACAGTAACAAACCCGACACCATACAGTGTTTCGAATGTTGCATTAGACCTGGTGTAACCACCGTCCACCGATGTAATACACGATTTGTCAGCGAGTCCACGGCGGTTAGTGAATCACTGCGTTGACGTGTCATACCCACCTCCGCGATGATCATGGCCAGATCGGGGCACAGAAGCGGCAGGAGCCTTCAGAGGGATGCAGTTATCCCCAACTGACACGCCGCACGAAACCCTGTCGCGGAGTCCTCACATATCTCCGCCGTTCAGTGAAAGACGATCGCAAATCCAGTCAAAGATCGACAACTGATTTTGGCCGGTGCATGAATGTATTCGTCGGTCCCTGGCGAGACGCCTGTCAGACAACGTCACAAAGTAATCCGACAGCAAACAAACAATGACAGCAGGTGCAGGGTGCACGGCAGGTGTCTGCTCCTGCCAGTCAATGTGAATGGTCGTCATGCGGTACATCCATTAACCACTCGTCATGGTATGGCGAGGCTACGGATTGAAGACTATTTTTGAAACGGCCGGAGTTCTGCTCCCGCTAATTGGGCCGAATCCCGCTTCTCCCATGTGTCAATCTGACGGAAGAATGTTTTCTGACTGATCGCATGTTCTTCCTGAAGCCGGTAAAGATGAAGTGCCAGCACTTGGTAGTTAACCAGAACTCCCAGAGTTGAACTCAGCGACCGCAGCCTTTTCAGGCGACTCTCAATCTTTGATAGAGTCGCCTGAGAGTTACTCCGGGGATCAAAGTCTGTCTTCAGTACGACCAGCAGGACAGATTCGTCCGATTTCCTGAGTGTCCCTCCGCTTGCATACGGTTTAGACTTCGGGAATTCACGCTCCAACGCCTGTTGCAGCGGCATAAACGGTGTCATCCGAACTGTCCAGTAGGCCCAAAGAAACGCAGTTGCCAAAGAGCCAAAAGTAAACAGCGTGATTACAACAGCGCGTCCCGAAACGGTTCGATGACTTCGATTCGGGTTTTGGTTCATGTTCTGTTTCCACGTCACGAATCGGCAGCCCTCTCATCGCAATTACGGCTGCCCTGGCTTGGGACGAGACAAGTTTCCGGATAATCTACTGTCTCTGTTCATTCATCAGTCGTTCGAATTCAACAAGTTCCTGAGTTTTAGTCCAGATGAGAACACTGTTTGTCAACACGCCTGTTCGGGGGCTTTGTGCCTTTCAGTGCGAATTGACAACATGAACAAAGATGACTGTCAGTACACAGTTGACAACATTACCTACTCAACTGCTAACACGAAATTTGCCGGTCTATGTCTGCTGTTAATCTACTGAAACAACTGATCGAGTTTCCATCTGTAAGCACGGCCACGAATGAACCGGTCAGCGCATTCGCTGAGTCGCAGCTGCAGCGACTCGGATTCGAAACCGAGCGGCTGACATATACAGACCCGGCAGGGGTTGTGAAAGTCTGCATCTGTGGGCGACGTGGTCCGGCGGGCAGAGGGCTGGCATACTTTTGCCATACTGATGTCGTGCCCGCTGACAGCTGGTCATTTTCGGAAAGTGGACCCTGGACGGCATTTCAGTCGAATGGCAGGATCTATGGTCGGGGATCCTGTGATATGAAGGGATCTCTGGCATGTGTGCTCAACGCTATCGAAAGAGTTGAAACTACGTCTTTACCTGTGTTTGTCGTCTGCACTGCAGACGAGGAAATTGGTTATCACGGTGCTGCCAAAGTCGCTGCTGAATCGAAAATTTATCGTGAAATTGTCGATAGCCGATCCTGTGGTCTGATTGGCGAGCCCACACGACTGGGTGTTGTCCACGGACACAAGGGGGGGCGGGTCGGACGAATAGTGTCGCGAGGAGTTGCCGCTCATTCCTCGACCTCCCGCGGACTCAATGCCAATATGGCGATGATTCCGTTTCTACACGATCTGCGGTTACTGAGTCTGGAATGTGAAAATGCTCCGGAGTGGCGAGATGAGCGATTTGATCCGCCGGTGATTTCCATGAATATAGGTGTCAATGACCATACGCGTGCCGTGAATATCACACCGCCGCAGAGCGTCTGCACTTTCTACTTTCGTCCGATGCCGGGCCAGGACGGTGATCGTCTGATCGATGAGATTCGTGGCCTTGTTGATCGTCACGGCCTGGAATTTGAAGTCGTGATGTCAGCCAATGGTCTGTTCACTGACCCGGATTCTGCGTTTATTCGTGAACTGTGTGACCTGACTGGAAGTAACACCACCACAGTGACGTATGGCACCGATGGATCGTTGTTCGGAGAAATACAAAATTTGGCGGTACTGGGACCAGGTGATATCCATCAGGCACATACGGACGACGAGTGGATTTCGCTGGACCAGCTTGCCCAGGGAGTTGACGTTTACGAGAAACTGATTCGGCACTGGTGCGTCTGATTGATCGAAGATCGCAGAAAATTACAAAGCGTGCGACTACCGGGACATTGTATCGCCGTCACGTTTGTCGCTTAAAGTTATGCCGCGCCAGCCTCGTACGTCGATCACTCGTGCGTACGGAGCGTTGTCGAATCCTCCGTCGTCCCTGAAATCTTCATAGTATTCGCTCAAACGCTGCAACTTTCGGTCCGCTGATAATTCGCCTGGATGCTGTGTCTCAGGTGAACGTCCCCAGATAATAATCGATCCTCCCGCTGTTCTGAGCAGGTATTGCAGACCGGATCCTTCGTCCGGACTTCCAGCGTCTGACGGTGCCTGAATTGCTTTCAGATCCCAGATCTCCCATCGCGAACTGCCGGATTCCTCAGGTTTTGTGAGCAGCGCTGCAAGTTGTGCTGCCCCTGTGACAACCGAATCCCCCCAGGCTCCCCCCTGACCACCCTGCGGCACGCTGCTGACGTTTTCAATAATCGGATAACGTGCGATATCGGAACGACTGAAATCACTCCCAGGCAGCACACAACCCGATTCGTCAATCGCATAATATCCTCCGGCCCCGTCGACAATTGCAACCGGCCTGCGATAGGTAACATCAACATGAACCCTTGGCGGAAACGACTTCGTGACACGATGAACCTGTCTGATCCACGGGTGTGTAACAAATGCGGCTGCGATTTGCTCACTCAAATTTGGGTTCTGAAGTGACATCGGAAGATCCAAATCCACTCGATGCAGAATTTCAGCAACCAGATTTTCCGGAATCCATCGCGGTGGCGGTGTGACCGAAATCTCCGCAATTTCCACTTGGTACTCCGGCAGCAATTTTACCTCAGAAAAGGTTTGCCGAAAATGAGGCCACACAACAAATCCCAGCGAGACGGCAGCAGCTATTACCAGTCGCCGAGGTTGAAAACCCCAGCGAATGAATCGCCGGGCTGTCGTCAGCTGACCAGGGCCTGATGTTTTTCGGGAAGACGAACGGCTCATGGAATCATGTGTAAACAGAAGAGGGCGGATAAGTACGAGTTGCTGTGATCTCAGGCACAGACGATAAATCTGTCCTGTACAGGAAGGTAAGTTCCAACACGTGAAAACTTTGCCGCGCAATTCATAAAGTCAATTCTGATCGTCTCAGCTGCCGGGAGATACGTCTAATTCCGCGACTCTCAAGTGTAATAGTTGGATCAGTTCATCCCGCGTCGCTGTATCAACTGGGCAAATTGGGTGGAGATGCCGGATTGCAAGCCCGTCATGGATGTCGAGTGGCTGTCTCCTCGACTGGTAACGGCGAAAAAGACACTGCAGAAGAAAATCGCCAATAGATAAACATGGCGCGTCAGCGATTTTTCCGTCGCCTTCGGTTCATGAAGTAATGTTTTTGACTGATTCTGTGAGTTGAACAGAAATATCAATTAGCGAATGCGATCGTTAGCGATGAAACGATCCATGCCTCGAATGCACACCAGGCAGAGAAGGGCCGGTTATCTGAACTGACTAACGCCGGAGCCCCGATAACAAATCAACACAGCCAACAGGAATTTCAGGATGCAAACCGATCAACGATGTTGCGCGGCCTGCGCGGCAGGGCGACCACGGTATTGTTTAATTAAACAAACCTTTTTTTTCGGACGTTCATTCCTATCGATATCTGTGCCACCTGAAACATAATCCAACCATATGTGTGGTCGGATCTTTTGTGGTGAACGGCATCGGTTCCTGAACGTTCACATTTAACGCCCCGGAGACAGGCTTCGTTGTGAATCAAGCACGTATATGAGCGCCGTGAAAGTCCTTGCACAGTTCGCAGGGATTTGTTTGCTGAATATAATAGGGGATTGCTTCAGTCGTCGTGCTTTGTTGAAGGTTCACTGGAAGTCCCTTCGAAGCCGTTCGACAATCAAGGTCTGCATTAGTTTCGAATGACGTGAGACACTCAGAATCATGAGTAAACGAATTTCATACAGCCTCCTGGACCCGTGGCTGGGACCTCCCCTGAAAAGCCTTTACAAAATTCTGCCGATCCCCCGTCGCTTTCCGCCCGAAGGAATTGTTTTGATCGGACATCTTTTGGCAATTCTGGCGGCAGTGGGATTTGCTTATTCAACCCGGTGCTGGTGGGGCGGGCTCCTGGCCGGACTGGGCGTCCTCGGAAATCACACGGCAGACTGTCTCGACGGAACCCACGCCCGCGTTACCGGACAGTGTCGAAATGGTGGTGAACTTCTGGACCACTTTACAGATCCACTTTCATTTGCCTACTGGCTTGTTGGAATCAGTGTCTCATGTTCCCGCCTGGACCTGGGACTGGCGGCTGTGATCTGTCTGTATGCCACCGCTGTGCTGACAAATATTAAAGCAAAAATCATCGGAGAGTTTGCATTGGCGAGATTTGGACCAACTGAGTTTAAGACATTACTGATCCTGTACGGAATGTTTATGACAGCCCTGGTGAGTTCTGCGTCTCCGTCTGTTACTCCTGAGAACTGGGCTCAGGGATTTTTTGTCATTCTTATTCTGTGTGGTGTCCTGCAGTTGCTCGTCGCACTTTGGGTCAGTGTGCAGGAAGTAAACAAACATGCAACTCCACCGGACACCACAGAATGGATTACAAAACGTGATAATTAGGCAGCACCAAGCGTGTTAAGTGAACATTCCTGTACCAAGTTCAGACCGGCACCAGCGATAGATACTGTGTCTGGCAGTATTCGGCCTATGACACAGCCGGATTATGGAGACGCAGAGATGCTGATGCCGAAGCAAGCTCTGAGTGTCTGCCACTGGCGACGAGCGCCAGAAGCAGCAGGCCAACCATTGTCTCTTCTTCAGCTTCTGCAATCCGAATTGGATATGCGAGTCGCCGGAGAATCTTCTCCTGCAGCAGAGGGCTTCGCCGCACCAGACCACCGGAGACAACCAGGTTTTTGATCTTCTCAAGCCCCAGACGACAGGCGGCTGTCTCGAAATTTTCAGCCATGTTGTCAAAAGCTGCCCGAAATAGATGCCCGATCGTTAGATTTTCGAGGGACATGTTCTGAATGCTGCCACGATCACCTAAAGGCCCTGTGAAAAATGTCAGCTTCACGTCGAGGTCTGTTTTGACTTTCTCTGCCTCCGAAAGAATATATGTCCAGGGGTCGTCGAGTTTCCTTCCCTGCGATTCGGCAAGTTCGCTCAGCAGATTTACCAGGACGTTTAGCGATCGACCGGCGGGCAGGTGAGTCAGCGTATTCAAGTACTGTTTTTCGAAATAGGGACGAACCTGATAGTCACCAGGACTGTAGTCACCGCTCAGGATGCTGACCTGAGAACCGGTCGAAGCATTGATTGAAAGTTCATTTTCTCCAAGCTGGGTGCCGACCAGGGCACACTGGTGGTCCCCGACAGATGGAAACCACGGAACCTTTTTGCCTCGTAGCATAATATGTCCAACAGGACTGTACGGATCGCAAAGCCGGGGCCAGCGCAAATCATTGATGCCCAGTTCACAAAACGCCTCTCTGTGCCACTGCCGTGTTTCCAGGTTCATCGCGCCCAGGGCATTAGTATATTCAGTAACCGGCTCTGCCTGAGCCAGTTGCATTCCGACGAAATCACCCAGTGACATTGGAATTGCTTCGGTTGGAAGCTGACCGTTCTGCCGGAGCCAGAACAGGAGTGCCGGAGACGATCCAACTTTGCACTCCTGTCCAAGTTGTCTGAGTACGTCCTCACCAAGCCGGCCGCACAGACGTTCGTAACAGCTTTCGCCTGCATCGAGGTGTTCCGTCTGCAGACGCTGGTCACGCCAGGAAAGGTAGTTGGTCCGCGGTGTTCCTTGTGTGTCAGCGAGCACGACTCCGGACATCTGAGTACAACTCACGATTCCGTCACAATCACATGCTGCCGACAGCGTCTCCACAACCTTACCAACCCGCCTGGTGACCTCTCGCGGATCAAGCTCGAAATAACCGGCCGGCAAACCTGTCAGTGCAGACGGGCTGGCGACTCGAACCGATTCACCCACGACCTGCATCCGATCCAGATCCCAGACCACTCCCTTAATCGATGTCGAACCGATATCGAGAGTGACAAATTTCATTCCAGAGGTTCTCATGATCTGTCGGCGCTGGACCGTTGCCAGGGAATTTTTAATATGGGAATACAGTCACTCGTCGGCGTCCCCTGAATGGATAACGTCAGCATGTACAAAATTTAATTTTGGTGGCTTAGTCTCAACGGAGTCGCAGATGGACCGGAAACACCACTTCCTGTCTCTCATCTGCAGGCACTGCCCAGGTAAACGTAATGAATACAAGATCACGACTCAAACCGTTTAGCACACGATGCTGACCAACAGCATCAGCCATTGTGCCTGCCCCAATCTTTGGTATGCGCTTCTGCCTGTCGTCTGTCATTCCACTTGGCAGCCATGATTCCAAATCACACTTTCACCCACACAGAATTATCGGACGTCCCCTCACTTTGAAATCGTCCGCAGTTCGTTGTCATCGAACTCTACTGCGTTACCTGAAATCAGTTCCTGACAGGCCCACATCAGAATTGATTCCGGTTAAGGGATACAGATTATTTAGCACTATCTTCTGCCTGGGCGTCGACCTTGATTTCCGGTTTCTTGTCGGTATCCCTGGCCAATTTAAAAGGCGCACTCACTCGGCGGCCCTGTGGTGATACGAGCGGCCTGACCCAAATGTTGCGATACCGTACCGCATCGTGATGATCCTGCAACATAACAGGGCCGGTCTCTGCGTGCGCAACATAGTGCGGTGCCTCCAGGTACGCTGTCGGGCCCAGCAGTTCGAAATGATGCTGCACCAGTATTCCGTTGTGCACTACTGTCACGTAGGCGGGCGTTTCAAGTTCGCCATTTGTACGAAACGTTGGCGCCTTGAAATAAATGTCATACGTATTCCATTCTCCCGGTCGGCGCATAGCATTCACCATCGGTGGTGTCTGTTTGTATACAGACGCCGCCTGGCCGTCGAAGTAGGTTACATTCCTGTAGGAATCCAGAACCTGCACTTCATACAAACCCATCAGGAACACACCACTGTTCCCCCGCCCCTGGCCTTCTCCTTCAATTGCATTTGGAGCGGACCACTCGATGTGCATCTGAATGTCACCAAAATGCTGTTTAGTCGAGATGCTGGTTTCTGTTGGAATGGCAACGCCCTCCTCGATTCGCCACGCATCACCGTTGTCCCATGCCGAAAGATTGGTACCGTCAAATAACACAATCGCATCAGATGGCGCGTCGCTGTCGCGATCGCCCGGCGTAACGACTGGTGGCTCCTGCCATTCCACTCCACTTTTCCATTCCTGAGCATTAGCCATCACACTGAACAATACTGCGACACTACCTGCTGTAATCAATTTGGCTGTCACTCGTCTTTCCTCAGAAGATTTAACGAATCCTGACCGACCGTACACCGATCGTGTTTGACATTCGATTTCCAACAAAAGACTATCGTGCCGCAGGCGGACGACAGATGTAAATCTTCCCTTCCGGGATCTCTATCTACCGAAATTCGGACTGTGTATCGGCAAGTGCGAACATGCCAATTACACGGCCTGATGACAAACACCGTCAACAACGCGTACATCTACCTACCTAAGTTCGTGTCAACGCTTTAGGCGCAGCAAAAAGGCCTTGTCGATTCAGCATCAACAAGGCCTCAATCTAAAATCACCTGTTACCAATTCCCGGGATTACTGCATAAAGAAGTCGGTCGGACCGCGGAAAGTGTAATAAGGATATTGAACGACACCTGCCTGTGAAGGAGAAGGCGGGTACATCATATTTTTTGGTGCATTGACGGTAAACGAATTCCGATGAACCGGGTGAAACGGAAGATTGATCCGCTGACTGGGGTCACTGCACGCCGGACACCCTAAGACATTTTGTCCGTGGCCCTGTTGACAGTATGAATTTACAACTGCGGTCTGTCCCCAGTTGTCTGAGTGAACCTGCGGGCTCTGTGCTCGTGTCAACGGAGATGTATTCACGCATCCGGCCGCAGAAAAACCGAGCGCTCCCGAGAGCAGCAGCATTGCGAATCGCTGAGACATATCATCCTCCTGAAAACCCAACGTCAGGACTGTTTGAATCAGTCCTGCGGAACGGCGACCTGACAGATTGAGAACCATTGCTGAGAGCCGCTGATTATCGTTATCGGCAAAAGTACCTGTGAAATATGCATAATCCCTGTAAATCAACCAGATGGTGAAACAGGTAGTTTGAGTGATCTTGCGGAAACTGGATGAGCATTCTAGAGTGCGCTTCGTGTGCTTTGAACATATCGGACGCATCTTGTGCCGTAATGTATTGCGGCAATTGGTGTTAAATTGATATTGCGTACCGTCACGTCTTTGTTTGGCGGAGTGTTCGATTTCCCGAGACCACTGTGTGAATAGAAGGACAAGAAACTGTGCAGATCGCTGGATCAACCCGCAGTCTCTGGGAGATGTCGCCTGGGCAGGCGTGCTCACAGTTGCAGGATCTGGGCTTCGACAAGTGTGAACTGTGGCTGAATGACAATTTCGATCAGCTCCAGGTTTCCGATGTCGTTTCCAACTCAGACAGTGTGGTTACTGAACTGCGCGAGTCGAGTCGCGTCAGTCCCGTTGCGATCTTCCTGGATCAGGAGGTCACGCTGAACGAATTCCACAAGGTCGTGGAGTTTTCCCGCAGCCTGCGAATTGCGCAAATGACGATTGAGGCTTCACCTCTTGGGACCCCTTTCAACACTGAAATTGATCGACTGCGTGAACGTCACCAGATTTGTCATCAGGCCGGAATTCGACTGTCGATTCTGACCCGTCGTGGCTTACTCACGGAGGACCCACTGACCGCAACAGAGCTGTGTCAGTCCGTCAAGGGACTGGGGATTACACTGGATCCAACCTGTTACATCTTTGGTAGCGACCAGGTTTCGTGGGATATGGTGTTCGACCATACACTACACTGTCATCTGCGGGATTCATCCAGTAGTCAGGCTCAGGTGTCCTGTGGACTCGGAGACGCTGATTTCAATCGCATTACGGCAACACTTGAGAGCCTTGATTTTGACCGCTCGCTGTGCGTTGATCTGTTGCCGAAAACGATGTCCGGAGAAGAAAGATTGCTGGAGTTGCGAAAGCTGCGGCTGCTTCTGGAATCCATGCTGTAACACGCGGCTCCATCAGACGGAATGCAGCAGAGGCAGAATTTCACCAGTCTGTCGTGCCGCCCGAATTCACACCATCCTTTACGTACAGTGCGAAATCCGCTGTCCGCGGTCAACCACGTCTCAACGGAGGCTATCCGGCCCCGACCCGATCCAGAACAAACAGACGTTAACGTCTTCTGGCCGTCGGCATTTCCGTTCCGGACATTTTTTCAGAGTCGTTCGACCAAACGGCAAATCACTCATTCGCTGACGGTGATTCCAAATTGCTGACAGTCCCACCTGCAGTCGTTGTGATGATCGCTATTCGTTTCTTATCAGTGTCTCAACGTGATTCAGCATGCAGTTTGTACTCATCAATCTTTTTGTGCAGCGTGTTTCGATTGATTCCCAAACGGGTGGCAGTACGTGTCTGGACTCCCTGGCAGTGTCGTAAAACCTGCAAAATGACCTCACGCTCAACACGACTCACTGCGGCACTGTATAACTCGCCGGAGTCATGTCCTGCCTCCGTGACTGTGCGACTGACCAGTTCAGTACAGAGTGACTCAATCGAATCCGCATGAACGCGAGCTGTTCGTACGCTTGGTATTCCGCGAACGTGCTCCGGCAGATCATCGACAATTACGGAATCTCCGTCCGAAAGCACCAATGCCCGTTCCACATAGTTTTGCAGTTCACGGACGTTACCGGGCCAGTTGTATCTCGACAGCAATCCAAGGGCGGTCGTCGAAAACTGTACTGGTTCCTGTCCGTTTGCTGCCGCGAAGCTTCCCGAAAAAAACTTCACTAACGCCTCGACGTCTTCCGGTCGATCCCTCAGTGGAGGCAGATCGATCGGGATGACATTGAGTCGATAATAGAGATCGTCCCGAAACCGACCGGCTGAAATTTCGTCCGGCAAATCAGTATTCGTTGCCGCAATCACTCGACAGTCTACCTGAATTGTTCGGGTGTCACCGACACGTTCGAACTCGTGCTCCTGAAGAACTCGCAGCAGCTTGACCTGCAACTGGTAACTGATCGAATTGATCTCATCCAGGAAAACGGTTCCGCCGTGTGCGGCCTCAAATCGGCCGGTCCGATTTTCATGGGCACTGGTAAAAGCTCCTTTGATGTGTCCGAACAATTCGCTTTCCAGCAGACTTTCCGACAGGGCCCCACAGTTAACTCGTACAAACGGTCCTGTGGCGCGAGGACTTAATTCGTGAAGGGCCCGTGCAATCAACTCCTTTCCTGTACCTGTTTCACCGGTCAGCAACACCGTCGCGTTGGAGGGGGCGGCTTTCCGAGTGATCCGGTATACAGCCTGCATAGCCGGGCCGTGTCCGATCAATCCGTCGATAAGTGTCTTCTCTGAGGCCATGGTACGCCGAATGCTCACGAATCCCGTGCCAAAGTTTTACGCAAGAAGTGCAACACATCTGCACAGAAAAGGACAGCCAGTCCCGCGATTATAGGCTAGGAATTCTCAGATTGTGACTTCACCGTGTGTGCCTCACATCGAGGAGCTGATTTATTCAGCAACGCCAGGCGATTCTGCCCACCCGGCACACAGAATGCAACAACCACATGTATCAGACTGTCAGGCCAGTTTGATCTCAGATTAGAGCGATGATCACTGCCCGTCAGGTACCTGTTATCCTCAACTGCTGATAACACTTCCAGAGGGTTTGCCGAATGGAATCCCGAATGTTCTCACACGTTGTTGATCTAAGCTTGAGGGATTTGCAGCTGAACCACAGGTGGAGCGGGCACCTGAAGATTTGCGAAAACCGGTTCTGAGGGGTCAAGGTGCTCCGCCGGTGACGGGCCACTATCCGCAGCCAGAACGGTTTCCAGGAAGAAATGCAGAAGGTCGCGAAGGGGCTGACGGTCCACTTGCTCAATCAACGTCAACGCACGTTCTGCGCATCGTTCTACCAGTATTTCAGCTCTCTCAAACACCTGGCACCGTTCGAAAATTTCACGCAGTTGCGCAATACATTCCTCATCGTGTTCATCAGATGTTTTTTCTGACAAAAGATGTTCCATCTGAACTCGCTGTGCATCACTCGCCTTGTCGAGCGCCAGGGCCAGCAGAATAGTTGGTCTTCGTGCCAGGGCATCCTGACCGGCAACCAGTTTATTGTGGGCATCACCCTGCCAGTCCTTCAGATCATTCAGGATCTGGAAACCGACACCCAAATGACGACAGAACAGTGAGACCATTTCAGAATCGGCCAGTCTGTGACCGGCGAGTCGCAACCCGGCGTAGAGCGCTGCTTCAAAGGCCGGTGACGTTTTCAACGCATAAATCTGCATCGCGTCCAGGGGAGTGAGACTCCAGTCGGGCGACTGCTGCCAGGTCATTTCTGCGCCCTGCCCGTCACACAGTCGAATATGAGCCGTTGACATACTGTCCAGAATGTCAGCTGCAATTTCCGGATCAATATGACGAGCGGAATGAATCAACCGATATCCCAGGCCAATCAGATAGTCTCCGATGTTGATTGCCTGTGAACTACCGTATTCACGGTGCAGTGTTTTGCGACCGTAACGCCATGTATCATCATCCTGGATGTCATCGTGCACCAGGGAAGCTTTATGGAATGCTTCGATTGCCATGGCAACACGGGCCACATTATCGGGAATTCGGGGAGTATCATCTCCGGCCGTAAGCGGTTCGTCATTCGATGCTGCGTACCAGGCAGCCATTGTAATAAACGGACGGAATCGACGGCCTCCCTCTGCCAGCCAGTCGTATGCAGCCTTTTCAGTGAACGCTACCGGATGACTGGCTCGCTGCGGTTCCCTGGTCCTGACCGGAGGCAGGAGTCTCTGGTAGTCGTCCTCGAACACCTGACTCGATGCGCGCATCATTGGAACATAGCTTGTGGTCGGACGTACAGGCAGCGGTTCATACTTTTCGAGCACATCCCAGACCCACGCCTGGTCGAGGGTGGTATTCATGCAGTCACCTGAATGCAAAGGTACTGCATAGGAAGGTACTCCTGCGATCAGGATTTTGTCGATGGCCTTCTCGAGGACATTCAGGCACGCCACCCCCAGAATCCCGTCGATATATCCGGAAACGATAATTTTCAGGACAACCGGCGAGCCTTCGGCCACAAGCACCTTATAACCGAGCTGTTCGGCTCTGACCTTGTAGTCAGCAATTGAACATGCTCCGCACCGTTCACAATCGAGACCGAATTCTGTGTATTCGGCAGGGCAGCCTTCCGCATGTTTCAGGCAATGCGGAAGCAGCAGCATGCGGCGTTCGAAAGGAATGGCCAGAAACTGTGTTTTCCAAAAGAAATTCCCGATCATCACCATGGTGAAACCAAGGAATTTTTCGGGGAGCCCCAGCTGATCCATCAGCATACGCGACTGTGTTTCCAGATCATCCTTTGAAAAAGCCCGACTCCTGTCCAGCGTGCGCGTGAACTCTTCGGCAGCTTCTTTAACTCGTGTACGTTCCTCCAGCGTCTCCGGAACAGCTTTCAGGTGACTGGTGCTGCGTCGGCGTCCCTTTTTACGAACGGGCTTTGGGTCATCCGGTGGGAACTCGGATTCAGCCAGGATGTCCTCAACAGGCGATATCGACACGATATGGCTCCGTGGGCCTTCAGAATTCACTGCAATTGACTGGTTTGGCAGACTCGCCGCAGGGCGGCCGTTGCAAATATGATCGGGTACAGGCGTTCAAAATACCAGAGTTTTGCAAAATAGAAACCGATTGGAGACGGCTCTGCAATCCGTCCGCCCCGAATTTGCTCTATCAGCCACGTTGTACCGCTTCTGACACTATGCCGGCCCGGAAAATGTCCGCTCAGAGCTTCAATCGCCAGAGAAGTCTCCTCAATCGATCCAGGTAAACCTTTTCGAGCGGACCAGCTACCATCGGAATTCTGGTTGTCGAGCAGCCATTGCAGGCCTTTTTGGGTCGAATCCAGTTCCTGACGACCCGTTTCACAGAGCGCCAGGACAACTCGAGCCGTTCCATACAGCGGGTTGTCATCGTTTTCATTCCACTGGTTGCCGAACCACAGTGGCAGCCATGCCCCATCGGATGTCTGATGCTTCTGAAGAAAGTCGAGCCCCCGGGCAGACTGTCTGACCGCACGCTCCCGCAGTGACGCAGGGACTGCAGGAACACGAGACAGCCAGTGATGCAAAGCACGCAACACATGAGCCGTCAGATCACTGGAACTGCGGTCGAACGGCAGTGTGCCCCAGCCACGGCAGAATGTTGGCCAGCCACCGTCACGATTTTGCAGGTTAAGTAACCACCGGGCCGCTGCACTCAGCGCTGATATTTCCCGATCGCTGAAATCCTCATTCGCCGGACGCAGGTTCAGCAGTGCTAACATCGCTCCCGGTGTGTCGTCTGCGTCCGGAACCCCTCCTGGCAGATCCGTCCACGCCCATCCACCCGGATCAGCATGTGTATAAGGATGCGGCTCCTGGTACTGTTGATCCAGAATCCAGGTCCGAACCTGCTGTCGCTCCGGTTCACTGAGTACCTGTTCTGAAGAATGACTCTTTCCCACATCAGACAGTGCGTTGATGCTTAGTGACGTCACCCAGGTTGTCAGATTTGTGTCGATCGGCCAGCTGCCATCTTTTCGAACCGATGAGACAATGAAATCCAGACAGCGATGTGTCACAGTCAAATCGTTCAGGCCACAACCCAGCAGACTCATACACACAAAAGCTGTCAGCGGAGTTGCTTCCAGGAATCCACCATTCGCCGGCTGAATGCGTTCCAGCACACTCAGCGACGGCTTAACCGCGCGACGACGGATGCTGCGCAGAATTGGATTCCAATGGCCACGATGGTGAAAAATGACCTGACCAATTGCAATCAGCGCAGGCAGCGCGTAGCTCACGACCGGCATACGGACTGCGTGGTAGAACCCGGTCGGAATACAGGCGAGTTCGAACGGCAGGGGCGGGACGCGTTCCCAGTCAACCACTCCGGCAAGCGCACAATGAGTCAGGATGGGAGTCGAAAACGTACGGTCTTTGCCGTAACGACCAATCACAGCGTCAACTCCGCCGTGTTCTTTGATGTAACGATCAGACGACTCGATTACCGTGCGGTAGTGCCTGCCATCGGGCGTTGCACAAAATACTGCGTTGACCAGCATTGATGTCGAAATGTTACTGTGACTCAGATTCGTGTCACCCCAGCCGCCATCAGGATTTTGGTGATTCGCCAGCCACTGTACGGCATTCGTGATCAGATTGTCACACTGCCGTAGATTTGCACGTCGAGCCAGTTCGAGTGCCATCACGGCAGTTGCCGTTGACAGTGCTGATGTTGACAATTCACCAGTCCACCCCCCTTGTGGACTGCGTGCGGAAACCAAAAGGTCTGTCACAACATCTGCGGCCTCGATGACGGACATATGTGTCGCAGATTCGGACACGTTTGAATTCACCTGGAAGAGTGGAAGAATTTTCGAAGCCTATTCGCCGTATCAGCGGACAGACTCACGAAACGATGATCTGTTATCCGCTTCATTGACACAGTCACCGGTCCAAAACAATTTTTGCTATTGCCCTCTGACCTGTCGAATCTCGATGACCTTTGCAGAATGATCCGAATTCGCTGTAGGGCGACGAAATCGGACGATCATTCGGCTGGACCACCGTTCGCCGTATACCCAGACATCTTCCACAGATCTCGACGATGCCATACGAATCCGACGGGTCGGAAACCCCAATATAGCCTGAACCTGGGCCAAAGACATTCCCCGGACGACACGTTCTTCCCGCTGTGCCAGTTCAACATCACCTTGCGGCAGCTTTTTTAGATCCTCACTTGTCATCCAGCGTCCGTGTATACGAATGACCCCCAACTGTTCCAGTCTCCGTTGAATCTCCTTTGAAACTGCAGGAGCTTCACTGGAAGCAGACGTCCAGGCCCGCTTGAGATATTCAATTCCCCGCTCCCGGTGTGCAGGCAGTTTCCATTGTGTCGAGGCGTGCAGAAAGTCACCTGCCAGTCGCATCTGACCGTCCAGCCCGCTGGTCGCGGCGACTGATTCCTGTTTGCTGAGCCATGTTTTTGCCGCCTGCTGCACATCGTTAACGCGCTGAATTTCGAGTAACAGGCCGATAACCACATCCAATTGACGACGCTTCAGTGCTCTTATGTCCCGGAGGCGATAGTCAGCCCATAATGATTTTAACATTCGAATCGCAGTCGTTTCTTCGGGAAGTTCATCATCAACATACGATGACAGGTTTAACGCATTGCTGTGATCGGGCTTCAGATCCGCAAGCAGTTGCTTAAGCCGCACCTGTCGGTAGAGCAGCCGCTCCAGTTGCCATCGTTCCGATTGATCGGCATTCTCATATGCCCGTGACTGATCCGTTTCGAATGCTGACAACAATGACTCACTGATATTTACGGTTGGCATATTCCAACCGGTCACTTTCTGTTTGAGGTCCTCGAGAATCGTCCAGTCCGCATCATTCGCGGCTCGCAGACAGAAGACTCTGAACCGAATATCCTCCTGAATCTTGCGGGAAATCTCGATCGGAGGCTCTGGTTCGACCAGGGCCCACAGCGCTGCAGGATCACGGCGGTGTCGCTCAAGCTGCAAGTCAAATGTGGTCGTGCGACAAAGTTCAATGGCTGCCCCGAGCTCGCGATCGGAATAGAACCCCGCAATCGCCTCGTATTGGTCTGCCAGTTTATAACGTGCCTTTGCGTCCGTTTCAGATATCTTTGACAGTTGCTGGTTCATTCGTTCAACATCAGACGGCTCGATGATCAGACGCGTCATTTGAAACTTCGGCCTGCGTTTGCCGTCTACGAAATATCCGGAAACTGCCAGCGGTGTTCCCAGTCGTATTCGTTCCGGTACTCGAACTCCTTTTTCAGGAAAAAAAACAATGTTCAGATTTTGCATTCGAATCTGTGACGCACTGCGACCCAAATAGCGTCCGGTTATCTGAACTTTACGCTTTTCAGCCGCCCAGTCTTTCCAGTGTCCTTTTGCCTGCAGCAGTGACATCGCAGTCATCACTTCAGCTCTTGTTGCAGAAGCGGGGAAAGCCATAACCAGACATATTGTAATAATTCGAAAAGTCAGTGGTGACTGCTCCTGCGTGCAATGTGCTGCCGGAGGTGCTGTTTGCGACGCTCGGCCCATGACTCAGATTCTTCAATAAATGTTCGTTGACTCAAAAGGATATCAGTCAGCGATGGATCATCCGAAACCGGGAATCCCAGTTGCTCGCAATATTTCACGCTTGTGAGTAACACGAATGATTCAGGTGCAACCGTCAGGGTCCAGGTCTGCCGTGCAGAGTTGCCGTTTAACTCAATATCCGACAGTCGAAATGCGAACACGAACCGATGTGTTTCATTTTGGTTCAGATAATCACCGAGTTGCGGCAGTCGCATCTGAACCGAAACCGCGTGTCCGGCGGAGCCGGCCGGAATGTCCAGAAGGTAACTGCCCGAGCGGCTGTCCACAGGATCAATGTAACCGTCAACGACGAATGAAACTCTCTTTAATTCCAGCCGGAGTGAATCAGGCAACTGACTGCCAGTCTCTATTTGTTCCCTCACTTCTGATATCAGTTCGGGTACTGTTGTTCTGTAAATGGACCTGACTGCCCGTGTTTCGTCCAGCAGATTGAGCACATATCTCCATTTTTGACCACTCAGACCGAGAAGTCGTCCGGCCTTGGCTGCTCTGCCAAGTGCCTGTTCCAGCTCTTCAATTTGATACTGCTCAACGAGTGAAGGAATGGCATCCGTTTCCTTATGCCATGTGGTACGAGCTGCTTCGTACTGCCTGCTCTGGTAGACCCAATAGCCGGTCGTACTGACGATCATGATTATCCCTGCCAGCAGTAACCGGAAAGGCGAAAAGGCACGACGCACAAAACGGACAGGATGAAACCCGGACAGCACACGGCGGGGTGACCGCCATCGCCGCGGCTGAGTGGAGGCAGGCTCGTTTCCTGCTGCTGAATCATTTTCCGTCCGGGATCTGTTTTTCGAAAGAACGTCACCCTGGCTGCGCAGCCGACGCTTTTGTGGAACCAGCACTTCGCCGGCAACCACCCGAAGTCGATGTCCGAATGTGCCCCCAATCACGTGACTTTCGACACTATCCGTGGACGGATACACATTTGCAGGCAGCAGGAAACACGAAGTATGGCATGACGGACAGCTGGTTTGCTGCCACGACGAAGTTCGAATCCCCGTAACGCGACCGCCACATTCACAACTGACGTCAAACGGCACCGGGATCTCCGCAGCTGCGGTCCCTCGTAACCGAGCACGAGCACGTTTGAATTTGCTGATATCCCCGGACATGTTGATCTGGTGGTGTGTGCTCCGGACGAATAATTCAGACCGGTACAAAACTTTGAACAGGATTGTAGAGAAGATCAGATCGGCAAGGGGCTGTATTCCGGCAATCTGCAGGAAAGCAGCAACTGTTTTCATCCGAATCTTGCGACGGTGACGGACATTATAGACAGTATGTTCCCGAAAAATCAGAACGAATACCTTTCGTTCGTCCCCGTACACAACGCATGTTTGTTTCGCTGTTTCCTCGATGATATTCGCGTGAAAGTCATTACAAATGGGTAACAGGTTCCGATTAACGCTCCTTCTGGCAACATGTACGGCTGCAGGGGCCTTCCCTGGACTGGCTGCCGGTGACGCCATCGTGCTGAAATCCGGCCAAAAAATCGTGGGACAGGTACTGAAAGTTCAACCCGACACCCTGTTTGTTGATATTGGCATCGACATCATCCGAATTCCTGTTGTTCAGATTCAAAGTCGCCAACAGGAGACTTCGGACGCAGGCAGACCGGTTGCAGTACGCGATGAAGGTATCTTTCAATCGGCAGAACTGTCTGAAGGTTCGGTCAAAGACAACGTTGTCAGATTCGGTGAGGGCGTAGTTCGCATCCAGACTCCAGCAGGACTTGGTTCCGGATTCATTATTAATTCCCGGGGATTCTGTGTCACCAACTATCACGTGGTGGAAGGTCAGACTCGAATCGGTGTGACCATTTATCGTCGGCGGGATAATGGAGAGTTCGAACGCCGGTCGATTCGTGACGTCAGGATTCTGGCTCTTAACCCTTTCTTCGACCTTGCGCTTCTTGAGATCCCGCTTCAACAGGACATGCAGTTCCAATCTGTGTATCTCGCTGAAGACGATTCCGTTCGGGAAGGCGATCCTATGTTCGCGATCGGGAGTCCACTGGGACTGGAACGGTCTGTTTCCGAAGGGATCGTGAGTACTCGAAATCGGAACATTGAAGGTGTTGTGTACATACAGACGACGGCGCAGATCAATCCTGGCAACAGCGGAGGCCCGTTGTTCAACAACCGCGGCGAAGTCGTCGGCGTCATTAATATGAAACTGCTGTTCGGAGAAGGACTTGGATTTGCCATTCCTGTTGCCTATCTGAAACATTTTCTGAACAATCGTGATGCATTTGCATTCGATCGAACAAATCCAAACACCGGATATCACTACCTGACACCTCCGCGTCGCAGAAACCCAAACATGCCTCCGGACAGATTCGACATCCGGTGACAATTCGAATCGGCGCATCGTCACTTCACGGAACCGCCATGTCACATTTCAAAGCAGTCAGGCATTTGCGGCGCCGTGACAGTTTGCTCAGACCAGAGATCGATCGAATTGGACGCTGCAGCCTGCAACCGCGAGGCGGACGATTTTCGCTGATTGCCGGTGCGATCCTTTCGCAGCAAATCTCCGTCGCTGCCGCCCAAACGATTCGTCGAAAACTGCAATCCCGGCTGCCTGGCAGAAGATTGTCTGCCAAAGAACTGCTGGGCCTGTCAAACGCCGATTTTCAGGCTTGCGGGGTGTCCCGTCAGAAGCGGGAGTACCTTCGGCATCTGTCGCAGCATGTTGTCGACGGTCAGCTGAACTTCCGCCGACTTGTTCGACTTCCCGACGAAGAAGTCATCAGTGAACTCACCAGGGTTAAAGGCATCGGACGCTGGACGGCCCAGATGTTTTTAATCTTTGGCCTGGGACGTCCGGATGTTTTTGCACCGGATGACCTTGGCCTGCGCAATGCCATGGTCCGCATCTATTCACTCTCAAATCCAACATCGGACGATCTGAACGCAGTGGCTGCCCGCTGGAGTCCTCATCGAAGCGTCGCCAGTTGGTACCTGTGGAGATATCTGGATAACCAGCCCGACGAATGCTGACCACAGTAAGAATTAATCCGGCGGGCTCCGACAACCAGACGAGGAGTGAACTCTGCAGGCTGTGGCAGAGAGATTGTTCGTCTGTGAGGCAACGGGTCTTTAATATAACGGGATCAAAACAGATAGTGTCGCAGCCAGTTGCCGGCGAGTACATTCGTGACTGTTGCTGCGCCGAGCGACAGACAGAACGCCGTTACCAGCAGAAGGCACACTTCTGTACTCACCAGTATCACCGTGGTGCCTCGGGCACTCCCAATACGTTCCATTGTTTTCATCTCGGGCGCCCTCAATCGAACGCTTAAAAATATCACCAGCCCCAGAAGTACTCCGGTAATTACGCCGGAAAGTATGGCCGCAATTCGGAAAAGCTGTTCGATTCTGAACACCATCGCCAGCAGTTCATCGACAACCTGACCAGGTTTGACACAGATCGCTCTGCTGCTTCTTGCGGACGCATAACGTCCCAGAAGCATTGTCTGTGACTGACGATTCTGTGGTACGGCAATGATTTCCGTAACGGGAAATTCCGATTCGTCACCATGAAAATGGAACGATGATTCATTCTCATCGGTGATTTCAGTGTACGAAAGGACTGAGGCATTAGCCTGAAGAGGTCCCGAAGGATCAGCCTCCAGTAACTGCTCCTCTGCGTCCACGGACAGTGCCTGATGGCCGTGTCCGATACCTTCAATGATCCATGCCGTGTGGATGTCCACAAAAACGGCATCGTCGTCCGGGGACCACGATTCTTCCAGAACTCCCACGACTCTCATGTTCAGCGGATAGTCGCCGGCGAGGTTAAACGCATTCTGTGGAGCCGACAGTAGATAATCTCCAGGTATCAATCCGCTTTGTTCGGCAAATCTCGCACCAAGCACACAGTCTCCCAGGCGAGTCAGAGAATCGCCCCTGCAGATCTTCAACCCGCGAAACTCAAAATATTCTAGTGAGGTTCCTATGATCGGGGCGCCCGGAGCATGCCGCACCTCCTGCGTCCTGAAGCGAATATGCAGCGGAATGGCAGAGGCGAATCCAGTGTCACGAATGTAATCCGATTCCTCCATTGTTAATGGGGCCGGTGCCGCAGTCTGGAAATACAGTCCGTGAAGGACCAGATCAATCCGACTGCCACGAACTCCGATGATTAACGGGGTCGATGCGGCCCTGAGCACGATTTCATTCTGGAACTCATGAACAAACATTCGCGCAGTGATCGGAAGCCACAAAGTCGTGGCCAGACACAGAGTGATCGTGACAGAACGACCCCGATACCACGCCAAAGAGCGCAGGGCAAGAAACAACGCGTTACGCAGCACCGGAGCCTCCCGCGTCTGTTCGCCCGCTGACACACAGACTGCTGAAGTTAATCGTCCTGTCAAACCGGGACAGCAGAGAATGATCGTGAGAAACCATCAGTAGCGTAGCTCCGGAATCCCGGACATGACGAATCAGTAATTCCACGATCTGCTGCGTACTTTCGGGGTCAAGATTACCGGTTGGTTCATCCGCCAGCAGCAGTGAAGGGTCTGTCAGTAAAGCCCGGCAGATTGAGACACGTTGTCGTTCCCCCTGTGACAATCGCGTCACAGAACGGTGGCCCGCCTGGTTTAAGCCAACCTGTGTGAGCAGATCACGTGCTCGGTTGCGAAGTACGGAGGTCAGTTCCAGTGCAGGACTGATTCGTGCCGGCAGTAAAACATTATCCAGGACATTGAGATAATCGATCAGCTCAAAGCTTTGAAACACAAGTCCGATTGTATTTAGACGGAATGCTCGTCGTCGGTTCGCTGTCAGCTTTGAAAGTTCCCGGTCAGCAACAACGACTGAACCATCTGTAGCCGGCAAAATTCCAGCAATGATGTTCAATAACGTTGTTTTTCCCGAACCACTCGGCCCCGTAACTGCGACTGCTGAACTGGGCGCGACATCAAGTAACGGAATCTGTAGTTTAAAGTCACCAAAAGGCCACGAGAACTGCAGATCACGAATTGCTATCATGGGTTCATGCATTATTGTAATCCTGACGACTTCTGTCCGACTGATACCAGACACAATCAACCGGCCGTGTCATCGGGTGCAGTTTACCAGTTCTGCCGGTCTGCCGGGCCTGTCGGTCCCGCGAAGACTGAGATATCTTCGTTTCCAGCGACTCCGTTGCGGAAACATCCGTGTAGAACCCGATCCCGGTGCTGCTGTTCTTCATCAGGCAGCCTGACGGTCGGTTACAGTGTGACGTTAATCAGTGAGATCTTTCCATGGCACGGTGCGATCAGGGTTATCTTTGCGATGTCTGTGGTGAACAGGTCAGCTCCATTCGTGAAAGTGACCTCTACCTGCGTTACGTGATCGGTCGGATCGCGACTCGTGAGCTTATGAGTAGTCCCGAGCGGCACCTCCGCTGCAATGTTGTCACGGCACAGTTCATCGATTCCCCGGATTTTGATCCGATTATCGCTGAGGGACCATTCTCGCGACGCGAACTGGACGAAGAATCTGTTCAGACCCAAACCGAACTGATTACTCGCGGCTGGTATCGACTGCAGGAGTTAGCACAGCAGGCTCAAACCCTGCCCCTTTCTGAATATCCACTCCAGGAATTTCGTCGGCAGCAGAACATGTGAACACCAACGTCAGTGGCCGCTGAGGTTCAGACCGCGTAGAGCCGAATGCGGCTGACGGAATGATGAATATCGGCCTCCGAGGTGTGATGGTTCAAAACCACGAATCGAAGCATGCTGCGACCGTTAATCAGGGTCGTGGACAGCATCAACTCACCGCTTGCCAGACTGTCCTCCATGAGTTTCGTATCACGAGCGGCTCGCTCATGTTCTGTTTCACCTCTGCGCGGTCGATGTCTGAATCCAACCACAGATAATGTCGGCATAATGACGTCAAGTCGCGGGTCTTCGGCCAGCAGCACAGCAGCCATTCTGGCCAGTCGCATGTCTTCGCTGATTTGATGCGCAAGCTGAGCACGTCCGCAGGTGCGGATCACCATCCATACGGGTAACACGCGTGCGGGCCGTGACAGTTCGGGGCCGTATTCGTAAAAATTAATTTCGTCGGTCGGCAGATCTTTAAGATAGTCACCTGCTGTGCGAAAAGCCGATGTCAGTGCATTTCGGTCCCGCACAATCACACAGCCGATTCCCATCGGACAGTACAGCCATTTATGAGGGTCCAGGGTCAGTGAGTCCGCCTGCTGTATTCCGGCCAGCAGCTGCCGTCCATTGGGGGTCAACGCTGCAAATCCACCATAGGCTGCATCCACGTGAAACCAGATATTATGTTTTCTGCAGATTTCCCCGAGTTCAGCAAGAGGATCGATTGTTCCGAGATTAGTCGTCCCCGCGTTGGCGATGAGACACAGCGGCACTCGGCCGTCGTTTATGTCATCGCGTAACACGGAATACAGCCAATTCACGTCCATCTGAAACGACTGATTGACGGGCACGGTTCGAACCGTGTCATCGTCAAATCCAAGAATTGATACAGCTCGCGTAACGGACGCATGTCCTTCACTGGACACATAGATCGACACCGGTGTGTCGCGATTTGTTCGACGAGTACGGGCTGCCGCCAGAGCCGTCAGGTTGGCCATGGAACCACCGCTGGTCAAGACGCCGGCTGCTGCAGGATCGTAACCAAGCATCTCAGCGATCCAGCGGATCACAGTGATCTCCAGGGCGCTAACGGTGGCGCCTCCCAGCCAGGTGCCAACGAACGGATTCGTCCCGGCTGCCAGCATTGCCCCAAGCATTCCTGCAAAACTGGACGGTCCCGGAATATAGGCATGAAATCGCGGATGATTGATGGACGTCAGATCCGGCAGAATACGTTCAAAAAAGAACTCCAGACACTCGTCGTGTGTTGAGGGAAGTTCCGGGAGCGGCTCATCAACCAGTGAACTGAAGTCAGCCTGAGTGCCCCGTCTGGCAACCGGCTGCCGGCGCAGATCAGAAAGATGACTGATGATTTCATCCACGAGCCGATAGCCCAGTACACGCATCTCCTGCGAAGATGGATCAAGTCGTTCTCTTCGGGAATTCGGATGATTTGGTAAGTCAGCCATACGGACAACACTCGAAAACTCATAAAATTGTCGAAAAATCTGAGCGGCACCACGGAGTACTACAACCGGTTTCCATCCTGCAATCGCTCCAGTTGAGCGGACCAGCGATCCGGAGAACCCGCTGCAGATGTTTCTGGCGTCGGCAGTCTCGCGAATTGGCGGTTCCTGCAGTAAACTCTGAGTCCGGTGTTGCCACCAGTCATATTCTTCAATTCCTGCCTCCACGAGATCTTCACATGCTAAGAACAACTCTAGTCGCCGTAATGCTTTCCGGGACTTCGGGATTCGTGTTCGGAGCTGATGCACCGGCCAAAACCGAGGAAGTCAAACACAAAGACCTGACGCTGAACGTCCCGGAAAACTGGAGCAATACCGGAAAACGAAACTCAATGCGGCTGGCAACTTATGAGATCCCGGCGGTGAAGGGTGACAAAGAGTCAGGTGAACTTGCCATTTTTAACTTTCCCGGTGGAGGTGGAGGCGTTGGTCAGAACATCAGTCGCTGGGTGGGCCAGTTTGACAGCAAGGGACGAGAACACAAGATCACCAAAGGTAAAGCCGGTGACCACGACTATTACGTGGTGGAAGTGTCCGGAACGTACAACAAGTCAGTGGGGCCGCCAATCCGGCGCCAGACCAGACCTGTTGAAGGTTCACGAATGCTGGCTGTAATTTTACAACTGAACAAAGGCGTCTACTTCCTCAAGATGACCGGCAAAGATGCGACGGTAAAAGCCCAGTCAACAGCTTTTCGTAAATCATTTGGCGGCAGTGAAAAATCCGAAGAGAAATACAAAGGTTAGCTGTTCTCAACATCCGCAGATGCCACAGCGTCCCTCAGATTCGGTCCCACGTTTGGCCAACACACAGATGTGAATCGATGTTTACCGTTTTGGATCTCCGGCAGCACTCGGAACGAATCACAGGTGACAGGAATCCGGGACGGCATGGCGGCCGGACCACTGGTCAATCACCTTGACCGGTTTGTCGGCCCGCCGGGGACAGAACCGGTCCGAATTTTAGGGCAGCCCCAGGAACTGCACTGAGACTGAAATTCCAAACCGCCCTGAATTTCAAAGTCTAACGATTTTGTTGACAACGACGGCGCGAAACCAAGCCTGAAACATGCACTAACCAGGTAAACCCATATCACAACGAGACAGTCGACAAAGATCAGTACCAATTTCAAACCGTCTGCAGGCTGAGGGCCGCTGATCATAATGGCGACAACGTCGGGTTCGGAGGTCAAACCAAACGCATGGAAGATTATCGAAATGCTGATCGGCAGCGATCCGGTCGTCGATCGGCTTTCGCTGCAGGTCGCTGACACCGAGTGCGATGTCTTCTCCGGGCTCGAAGGGCGGTACAGGAGTCATCATGCAGCAGGCACCACAGTCATCGCACGACTCAATCACGGGAAGTACATGTGGCTTAGGCGCAGGAGAATCCGCATCCGAATTCACGTTCTGTCCGTTTACACAATGAGATCCCGCTGATGGATCAGTCTGACCCACTTTCGATTCCTCCTGCTGACGACCTCACGATCACAGGAATCGCGACCGACCTGCGAGCCGAGTCGATTACTCTGCGCATTCGCTGGTTCGGATTATGCGTCGGTTACATCCTTGTCAATTTCGGTGGTTTTCTCAATGAATCAGATTCCCGAAACGAGTTGGCGTTGAATGCCATTCTGTCGCTTGGAGCGGTTTATGCAGTGATTGATACATGGTGGAGCGCCCGAGGCAAGGTGTTTTTGTCAGAATTTCAACTCGCAGTGTCTGCAATGGAGGCACTGTTCATCGGGCTGCTGTGTTTCTTTGACGATGGTGTGCCGAGTCCGTTTCGATTCTACTATTTTCTGTCGCTGCTGGTCTGTGCTATCCGTCATACGCCGTCACTGACGTTTACAACGTTCGGCATGCACGCAGTTAGCTATTGTTTTCTGGGCCTCACGGCCACTCAAATGACCCCGAAAACATGGGTCACACTTGCCCTCACGGTACTCTTTCTGGGCTGGGCCTCCTGGGCGATCAACGCTCTCACCGGCCTTCTGAAGTCGGCCGGTGAACGTCTGGAGATACTGAATCTGGAGCTGCGTAATAATCAGGCCACATTGGAGTCACGGATTTCCGAACGAACGCAGGCACTCCAGGAATCCCAGGCGAGGATGGTACAGCAGGAAAAACAGGCGGCGTTTGGACTGCTGGCTGCCGGAATTGCACACGAAGTCGGCAACCCGCTCGCGTCCATTAGCTCAATTGTCCAGATGCTGAATCGTCGCAGGCAGGACGACTACACAGCCGGCCGACTGCATATGGTGGACGCTCAACTTCGTCGGATTCAGAAGATTCTGAGGGAACTGGTGGGATTCAGTCGGCCGGCCAGTCAGGACGTCACGACCGTGGATCTTCATGCTGTGATTTCGGACGCACTCAACATTGCCAAATACTACAAACGCTGGAAGGGGAAAAAGGTCGTCACGGAATTCAGTCCCGGGATGCCGATCCTGCGCACTGTTTATGACCAGCTTGTCCAACTGGTGCTCAATCTGGTTCTGAATGCCCTGGACGCAACAGCCGAAGGCGCCACAATCACCGTTTCTACGGACGTGCTCGCGGATGACGAACAGGTTGCTATTACGATTTCAGATCAGGGGCACGGGATTCCACTGGAAGTCCAGCAGGAGATTTTTAATGCTTACTTCACGACCAAGAGCACGGGAACCGGACTGGGACTGTTCGTCTGCCGTCAACTCGCTGAAACCGAACTTGGCGGCAGCATCGATCTGGTGCGTTCCGATTCCTCCGGCACCATTTTTCGTATTCGGCTTCCGCTGTGATGCCTGGCCCTGTTGATCAAGACGGAATGCCACAGTCGCCCGCACAATTCGTACTGATCTGGTTTTTGATGGCGGGCACAGCCGTTGTTGGCGGCTGCTCGAAGTCTGCTGTTCCAGGATCTTCGTCTGAGCGAAGTCAGATAACACATGAGCCTAAAGGAGATGACTTGCCGGTGGCTGCTGCCGATTCTGCGGTCACAGTGTCGGAATCTGACGCATCTCCTCCCGAATCTTCCACTGATGCCACCGTTCCCCGGTCAGATGGCAACGATCCGAAGCGTGCAGAAATCAATCGGGAATCGCTCTACAGAATTCCCCAAAACTCCCCCGAACTGAATCATCGGCGACTCGCTGCTGCGGGAATTCATGTTCTCGAATCCCGCCGTCTGATCCTGCTGACAGATCTGCCCCCGGAAATCGTTCAGGATCTGCCTCAGCTTGCCGATCACTATTTTGAGTTCCTGGAGCAGGTCTGCGGAAAAATCCGACCGGCAAGGTCCGGAGTCGACTTCAGGGCGATCGGCTGCCTGATCAACGACTTTGAATTGTTTCAGTCTGCAGGTCTGGTTCCGGATCGGGTCGTCAGTATGCGGCACGGTCAGCAGGTCGGATATCAATTCTGGATGCGGAACCAGGCTGACGAATACTACCGCCGGCATTTGTTGCTGCATGAATTCGCACACGTCTACATGACCTGTGACACGGGGCTGAGTAATATTCCCGATGGCTGGTTTATGGAAGGCGCCGCCGAAGTATTTGCAACTCATTCGACGTTCCATGGCAGGACGACTTTCGGTGTCATGCCGTCCGAGACGACGGAATTCGGGGGCTGGGGACGAATTTCGGCGATTCGGCCTCCACGGCGGGCTCGTTCAACTCCGATTTTCGAACGCCGGAAGATTCCGTCCATGCAGGAGGTTCAGTTTCCGACAGTCAACCCGCCCGTTGACGATGTGCGTTACGCCTGGTGGTGGGCACTGTCCTGGATGCTCAGCAACCACCCCGAATACAAAGACGACTGGGCAGGATTGTGTTACAGCCGGGGACAGAACGAATTTTTTCAAAAAATGACACAAATCCGCGAACGACATGGTCTGCGACTTTCAGCCGACTGGCTGCTGTTTGCTGAGTCCTTATGTGAAGGATTCGATCCTGGACGGGCGTTTGCCAAACATCGTGATCCGGATCAGGCAGCCCCCAAACAACTGGTTCTCTTTGCAGAACGAGGCTGGCAGGACAGCGGTCGGGACATGTTATCCGGCGACGTACTGTCCATCACCTGTACCGGCCGGTGTACCATCGAAGAAACAACGTCACCGTGGATTTCCGAACCCGACGGGGTGACTCTGGAATACCGTCAGGGACACCCTCTGGGACAGGTAGTTGCGGCACTTGTCAGTCCTGAAGCACAATGGATTTCTCAGCGGATCATCGTGGGAAGTGACTCAAAACTCACGACACCGCAGGCCGGTCGTCTGTGGCTGCAGATCAATGACAGCGCCGCGAGTCGTGCCGGAAATACGGGATCGTATGCTGTCACGATACACGAAGCTTCTGCGCTGACCGACAACGGCCAGTGAGTAGTTGTCTCCGGCCTGCCGGTCACGTACCGGTCAGTTACTCACTCCCGAACGGCCGGCCATACAGAACACGATGAGCAAACACTGATTAGCCTCGACGTTTCATCACAAACGCAATCAGGTCCCGCACCTGTTCTTTGTTCAGTGAATCCAGCAGACCGTCGGGCATTAAAGAGCGTCCTGTACGCACGCGTTCCTCGATATCTGAGATACCAAACACGAGCTTGTCTTTCTCCGTCTGAACAGTCACGGTGTTTGGAGTTTCTGCTACCACAACCCCCGTGATAATCCGTCCGGATTTCAGTGCAATGACCGAAATTGTGAACTGTTTGGGAACCACCGAACCTGGATCGATAATGTTCTTCAGCACGTAGTCAAGATTGTTGCGGTTGGCTCCTGTTAGGTCAGGGCCGATGGCACCGCCTTCTCCGTAAAGTTTGTGGCACGCGGCACAGGATTTCCTGAACAGGGAGGCACCGGAGTCCGTGTCTGCCGCTGCCAGGTTTTGGGGTGTCAGCAGGGTCTTCCATTTTAAAATGGCCGCCGTACGGGACTCCGGTGATTCGTTAAGGGTTCCCCAGTGAGATTCGAGTACTTCTTTGATTTCAGAGTCACCAAACGAGAGCAACTGGCGTACCTGAGAGGCAGTGAGGAGTGTCGCATCAATCCGACCGTCGACAATCGCCCGAACGAAATCAAGTGCGTAAGACCGGTGACTGCACAGTGTGTCAGTGGCTGCTTCTCTGCTGCCGTGCCGCAATCGTTCCCAGCGTCTGATCAGTTCCTGTGAAACACGAGGATCGTCGAAGCCGGCGAGGGCTCCTGCGACCCGGACATAGACGCCAGGATCATCAAGTGCTGACAGAAGCACGTCGACCGCTTCAGGGTCGCCATCTGCTGCGAGTGCATCGATGGCACGGAGGCGTGACGTGTGATCCCCGTTGCGGTTGGCAATCAGTTCGCGCAGTTCTTTGAGGGCGACTCCGTCACCGAACAGTACCGCGAGTTCCCCGACCATCTGACTGACCTGTGGATCGTCGAACTGCTGATACTGTTGAACTGTCGACTCCCAGTTATCGGGCTGCTTCAGATGAGTTTGTCCTCGCAGTCCCGTCAGTACCGCATTCAGGATCAGTTTCGCTTCTTCCAGACGATTATTTTGTTCATCTGTGGACGGCACGGATGCGTCAATACTGTTTCGATGCAGCACGTTCGCCACAAGCACACGATTTCGATCCCAGTCACTGGCCAGACGTCGCAAAATCCATGTTCGCAGAATCGGATCCCGAATCTTTCCCCGAAGCGGTAATCCGGTATGAGACGCTATTTTGACACAGTCGGATTCAATGCCATACCAGATCATTCGTCTCAACTGCGACTCGGACTCCGTTGCCTTCGGATCCGGTGACCGGCCGAGTAACGCCGTGGCGATACGAGGGCCCAGTGCTGATTCAGATTCGAACGGAAGCCTTTGCAGCGAAGCTGCAAAGCACATTTGAACAAACGCTGACCCATCACGTCGGCTCATATCGAAAAGGGAATCACCAAGCTCTTCCGTGAGACCGGGAGATTCTGTGATAAAACGAATGGCAGTCCCTCTGATATGTTCGTGCGGAGACCCCAGCAGTCGGGCGCCGACGTTAGCGTCAATCACGTTGCCGGACATACTGTTAAGGGACAGAAGCAGCCATGCCGCGTTCAGGCGGGTTCGTCTCCCAGGATCACTGCCTTCCGAAGAAACGGCACGCTGTGTCAACGTCGTCCTGACGCCCTCTAAAGACCCGACAGCATGTCGTTCCATGATCTGCCGCGCGGCTCGACGTCTGTGCCACTCATTAGTGCCGGCCGTGATTGCGGTTTCCAGCAGATCATCATCGTTCTGAACATTTACCCGAGGGACAATCGGCGCTTCGGAGCCATAAGAAATCCGATAAATTCGCCCACTGGTTCGATGGACACCGTCGCGGTCATGACATTCACCATTGTCGGACCAGTCGCTCAAAAAGACACAGCCACCCGGTCCGTACTTCAATTCAACACCCCGGAACCACGGAGTGTTGACTCTTAAAAAATCCGGCTCGTGACTGGCAACGTAAGTGCCCCCGTCTCTCTGCAGCCGATCAATATTGATGCATCGACCGTGTGTATTGCACATAAATATTTTTCCACGGTATTCCTCCGGAAAGTTGGTGCCCTGGTAAATCATGCCACCACAATGGCTGTGTCCTCCGCCAAAGTCTTTGGCTTTACCGTCCCGACTCTCGGTCCACCGGACGTTGTCGTCCCAGTGATAGTGATCGCTGCAGGGTCCCATGAGTTCGTAAAGGTAGGGATTGAAGTCCTGTCCGTACATGCGTTCATAGTGGGCTCCGGGAATGACATGCCACAAATGAGCAATCACATTATTGGTCATGAACAACTGGCCGTGCTTGTCGTAGTCCAGTCCCCAGGGGTTGGTCGTCCCGTGGCAAACAATCTCAAAGATTCGTCGTGTCGGATGAAATCGCCAGATACCCGCATTCATCGGATTGCGGTCTTTTGACGGCGTGTCTGGTGTCCCCGGCAGTGACGAATCGGTGATCCCATGACGTCCATACAGCCAGCCATCCGGGCCCCACAGCAATCCATTGACAAAATTGTGAGCGGCAGTTTTTGTCCAGCCGTTGATCATGACGATCGGTTCACTGTCAGGGATGTCGTCATTGTTCCTGTCCGGAATCAGAGACAGGGTGCCATCGTTAAGGACCCACAGACCACCAAAACCCCAGGTCAGACCGGTCAGCATATTGCCATCATCCCAGAATACCTTTCGAGAGTCGTGCCGTCCGTCACCATCGTGATCGTGCAGAATAATCACCCGGTCACGGTGATCGGGATCCAAATTTCCCTGCTTGTTGTACGTATAATTTTCGGCAACCCAGATGCGGCCGCGATCATCAAACTCGAAGGCGATCGGCTGTCTGACGTCCGGTTCACCGGCGAACAATGTGACCCGGAAGCCATCAGGAAGCTCAAACAGCCCCGGCATTTCCCCTGGGGCCGGAGGATGTTCACCGGAAGCCTGACTGTTGATCGGATCCGGAAAATCGTCGGCAAATGCGTCATTCAATGCTGAAACATTGATCAGCATCACACCCATTATCAGTTTGTTTGTGATCGTGGTCGAACGCATGCGGCGTTCCTTAAATAACAGAAGACAGAAACAGGGTTTGTTACTCGTATTTCAGCAGAGATTTTCAAGCGAGAGGTACGGGGCACCCGTTGCACTGTTGCTGGCAAAGCATTCAATTGCCGGAAGCTGATTCTGCAGGCAGTTCCAGTGCCTCCAAAATGGAAGCCACGTCGTTGTCGACCACAACAGGGGGATTGGCGTGAGGAGTTTCGGTAACACCGCTGGAAACGAGTTTCTTTGCGCGCAGGTCCTGGTCTGCAGAATGATAGGCTACCGTAAGATCCGGATCTTTCAGCTGATGACCGGTCAGTACACACACCACACGATCGTCTGCACCGATGAGATTCTGCTCCCTGAGATGACGTACCCCGGCCAGCGTGGCTCCGCTGGCCGGCTCGCAGCCGAATCCGGCCCCGGCAATCATAGCTCGTGCGTCCACGATTTCCTGATCAGTTACACTGCGGACCACACCGTCGCAGACATCGATAGCACGCAGTGCCTTTTCAAGGTTAACCGGACGATTAATCTCAATCGCTGACGCCAGGGTGCGGGCTCGTTCACTGCGGTCATTCATGGATTGATAGTAATCACCGATGGTTGATGAGTCCGGATGACCCGAATCCCATTCCAATTCATGTGTATTGACCAGTTGTTCCAGTGTGTGTGCGCCCGCTGCATTAATGATTGCCAGACGCGGTACCCGATCAATCAGCCCCAGTTGTTTGAGTTCCATGAACGCTTTGCCAAAAGCGCTGCAGTTGCCAAGGTTTCCGCCGGGTACCACAATCCACTCCGGAACCTCCCAGCCGAGTCCTTCGAGCACCCGCAGCATGATCGTTTTCTGACCCTCCAGGCGGAACGGATTAACGCTGTTACACAGATAGATCGGGTGCTGTTCACAGATCTCACGAACACGAGCCAGAGCATCGTCGAAGTCTCCTCGAATCTGCAACGTGCGGGCGCCGTAATCCAGTGCCTGCGACAATTTGCCATATGCGATCCGGCCGCTACCTACAAACACCACACATTGAAAGAGGCCGGAAACACCTGCATAAATCGCCAGGGAAGCACTTGTATTGCCCGTGGAGGCACAGGCCGTTATCCGGGCGCCAACCATATGCGCATGAGTGGATGCAGCAGTCATCCCGTTATCTTTGAAACTGCCGGAGGGATTCAGGCCTTCATACTGCAAAAACAGACGACCTGTATTCATTCCAAGTTGTGCGGCCAGACGGTCATTTTTCTGCAGAATTGTCTGTCCTTCTCCAATCGTTACGACCTGGTGATCAGGAGCGAACGGCAGCAGTTCCCGAAACCTCCAGACGCCACTGAAATCAAGAGGCTGCCGACGAGTGCTCCAGCGCGATTCAAATTCAGCGAGTGACCTGGGAACGGTGAGTTTGTCCCAGTCGTAACGGATGTCCAGCAACCCGCTACACTTTCTGCACGAGGTCAGGATCTCGCCAATATCGTAAGTTGCTCCACATTCAGGATGAATGCAGGCCTGATGCGAGTGATTCATGAACTCAAATCCTGGCAGGTAACTTCAAATCCCGAATTCGGCAGACGGACTGTCAGTAACAGGAACCCGGGATAATGATCTTATACGCAGATCGAGGCGTCGGTTCATCACCGATTACTGTGGATTCAGACGTTAAGAATGAACTGTTCAGCCTGGAAGTCCTCCCGAATCCGGTCAGCAGTGCCAATTGCCCCATACAGCCCTTGAAACAATGCCCCAAAGTTGTCATTCTGCCTCGCTCTGCTGTCGGCAACTGTCGTCAGTTATCTGCTTGAATTACAGTCATAGTCTATCCAGAACCCGTTTTACGGGTGGTTTTAGCCACGAGTCACATCAATGAGAATTCGCAAGGGTGACACCGTTGAAGTGATTAGCGGCAGCAGCAAAGGAAGTCGCGGTTCCGTTCTGGATGTCGACCCGTCCGGCGGCAAAGTTACCGTCGAAGGTGTAAACCGCGTTTATAAGCATGTCCGCCGGGGTCATCCGAAGAGTCCCCAGGGCGGTCGTCTGCATGTTGAGCTTCCTATTGATGTGTCAAAAGTTCAGCTGATTTGTCCGGAAACGAACAAACCCACTCGCGTCGGTGTGCGTGTCGCAGACGACGGAAGTCGGGAACTGTTCGCACGTCGTTCCGGAGCCACACTTCGTCAGCTTTCGCCGGCATCAAAGTAAATCAGTCCGCGGTCTGCCTGTTTACAGCCCCCTCGCGGCTTGACTGAAGTTTCTGTTCGCCTGCAGTCTCGTTGACGTCGTCTCGTGTATGACGGGTGTCCGGTCCGGAGTTTCCTCTGTTGCTACTGAATGCCCCGAAGCGCCAGGGCGATCGAGTGCCACGTTCAATCCAGGGTCGGAAGTTCGCCAACAGGACCCGGAGGTTTACGACCGTGACAGGAGGTTGTCTGCAGTCGGAAGCACACTTCACACCCAAGAAGGTTCGTGTATTTCTTAAATCGTCCTGCACCGTTCTGAAATTTTGTTTCCTCAACGCATTCCGACCGGCCCGAGCGTATTCAAAACCCGGAGAACATCACACCCTGTCCAGTTAACGTTGTCTAATAAACACGTTTCGGTACCAAACTTCGCTGTTATGGTCCGTCAACATGATGTGACCACAGCGATTCTGTCCGAAGCCCACACGTTCACTGAATTTGCTGTTCGCAATTGCGTCATTCCAGCGGGAAGTTCCTGTGTACTCATCAATTGTTAACTGTCCGTTGATCCAGTGTCGAATCCGACTGCCCTGAACAAGAACTTTGCCAACATTGAACTGATCATCCATCCTGCGTCGAGTTCGATCAGGCCTGGGCGCAAAAACATCATAAAGCGACGCTGTCAGTTTATTCCGGTCCAGATGAGAAAACGCGTCGTCATCGAGTATCTGATATTCACAGCCCAGCAAAGATGTTCCGTATTTTTGAACCCGGTATTTGATGCCGCTGTTGCCCCCGCCGGAAATGCGGAATTCAAACCACAATTCAAAGTCACCATATTTTTTCCGCGTAATAATGTTGCCGCCCTTTTCTTTGAGGTGCAGCGTCCCGTCCGCATCAAAGACCCAGCCCTGTTGCACGTTTTCACCCGTTTGTGTCATCCAGTGATCGAGGGATCGGTTCAGTAACAGGTCGGTGTACTGGGCTTCTGAGACACCACCGTAAACCACACATGCCGTAACGGTGACAGTCATTGCAACAACAGCGTTCACGTTCAGTCTTTCCGCAGATAAACAGTGATCAGACGCTCAATAGGAAACAAAACGGTGCTGTTCGCTGAGTGTCAATTCCCGCTGTAAAGTCTCAAGTCGAAACAGGAGAATCACGTCAACAGTTCACCGGACCAATTTTTCGCCGCCGGTCGCCTGACAAACCACGCGGACATTTACCAAACAATAGCAACACCACTCACCCGTTTGCCAATCAGAACTGCACCTGGATTAGTTAATTTAGGATGACTGGTGAGAATTGGCGCGAATATCCCGGCCTGAGGCCGGCCGGCATTTTGTGCCGAACCCGTATGGCCAAACCCTTCCCGTTCCAATAACTTCCTCCCACCTGACTCGCCGGTTTCTGTGAGTCGGCTCGGTGAGTCACTGTCGCTCCACAGGAAGTGTTAAGCGATTCCAGTGACTCTGCTGCCAGATGTATCGGTGACAACAATCAACAGGGACAACGTTCAGCAGGGATGCAACCATGAACGGAATACGTTTCGTCCACACAGATCATTTGCGCCTCGCCGAAAGTATCGCCGGACTGGCAGCGGCCCCGGACTGGCTCCGGCGTCTGGCTCGTGATGCCACCCGGGGAGCAGTCTCCCGCATCTTTGATATCGCCATTACTCAGAATGTGGACTTTGTCTTGATCGGCGCCATTTGTGGTCAGGCAGATGCGTTTCATTCAAGCGTCATACGCTGGCTGGAGGCACCTGTTGAGAAACTGCGTGAACATGGCATTCAGGTCGTGATCGCTGCAACGCGACACCCGGAATCGAAATTACCGGCAGACTATATAATTCAATCGGATGAGTGCCTCTACGCGACCCGGAATGCCAATCGCGTTCAACTGACAGTGGGTAGGGCAGACCTCCCTTTGGAATCAGAACTTGCAATCGGGACTGCGTCATCCGGTGTTTCTTCCCGCGCAAAATGCAGCTATTTGATTCGTTCCGGGATCCGATACAGCATTGGCGCATCACACGATCATTCGCCTGTCTATTCAGCCGGAGCACCACAATCACACGGCCCGCACGAACAGGGCGAATTCGGTTGTCTTGTGGCAGAAGCCAATCCTGACACCGCACAGATCGACGTGGTTTTTGAGCCAACAGATCCACTGCGTTTCGAAACCCGAAGAATTCAGAAATCATCGATCATCACAAGTCAGGATATTGCCGATGCGATCATCGAAGAGTCACGTGCAATGGCTCGTCGGCAGCGCCGGACGACTATCGTCGACTGGTTTTTCGACAGCCCCTTCGAATGCACAGGCGCCATCGATTCGTGGCGTGAAGAGAATATTCTGAAGTCCGTGCGCAGCACGTTACAGAAGGGGCACCTGGGAGTCTGGCCGAGGCGGATCAAGATTACAGCTTCAGATGTACGTCTGGCTGATCCATTCGATTCACAGGCTGCTCACGAACTGGCTTCGTTGTTGTTCGATAACACCGGAGACACAAATCAAAGAACAACCGCTGCTTTTGCGGAACTGGTCACCGGAACGAGGTTATTGCGTCAGGCGGCCTGACTAACACAAACACGAATCCTCTGCGGGACTGTGTTCATCGGATAACCGTAACTCCCACTTGACGTCGACATGACCCCGATCTGCCGGCAAAAGGAATATGTAGAAATGCGATTGAACGAGATTCACGTGAATCAGTCGGGTGTTCTGCAGGAGTTCTCTGTGGACAGCATTCCGGAGTTGAGTGTTATTCACGGTGGCCATGGCTGTGGCAAAACGACTCTGGTCAGTTTTATTGCCGACATGCTGTGTTGTGCGGATTTACAAACAACACAGCGACCGGACGAAACAACGATCGGAAGTGTCCGCGTTTCAGATTCAGAGTCTGGTCACAGCTGGACGCTGTTGCGTTCTGTATCAGCCGACGGAAACGAAAAAACGTCCGTGCAGTGCGATGAAAATTCCGAACGTTCTGCCGTCCCAAAACCGTGTTTTCCTGACTGGGTCTCTCACCAGGTGTTTCAGGAAGTCCTTTGCCCGGGAGATCAGCAGGCGGATCAGTTTGCGGTCCTCACTGCGCTTTGTCTGGAAACCGGAAGTTCGAAGGAGAATCAAACAGAAATCGGCCGGGCAGAAAAAGCGATGGAACAGGCCCGTGGGGAACGCCAGGGCACTGCACAGAAACCTGGTTTAAATCAGCAAATCTCCGAACTGGAACATCAGCGAAACGCTCTCAACAATGAACTCAGCAGCCTCAGGCAGTGCGATCCCGCGATGCCCGCTGAAATTTGCTCAATCGAAGATCGAATTTCCGCATTGAAGACACGCTGTCTCCAGATTGATAACGAGCTTGAAGGAACTGGTAAGAAACCGATAGACCTGGAGTCCTGTACAGCAGTATCCGATCCTCAGAATCTGCTGGCACTGAATCAGCAGCACCTGCGGGCCCTGAAGGCGGAACTGACTTCGCGACGTGACCAGTGGGGTGAAATTCGTGACCTGATCGATCAGGAAACTCGGGCAATTCAATCTTTCGGATCTGCGGCGGGCAATCGGTCAGCGTATTCGGTTCGAGCGCTGGTGAGCCGTCTTGAAGAAAGAATGCGCCAGCAGGGAACCGGTCGTTCGGATCACTGGCACAGCAACGTGGAACAGGAAGTCGCTGCTTTGTGTCAATTCGTGACGCAACAACAGGAGGCCTCACAGGCGTTCGAGCGACGGTTCGAATCGCAACATGCCGCTGAGGCATCGAACAGTATCCACCGCATCGAATCGCAGTTGCAGGATCAGATACTGGCGTTGCAGGAAGAACTGACTCGAGCGAATAACATTCTGGCTGATTCGATGCACCATGATCCTCCCGGCTGCGGGTCTTCGTGGCACAGCGACTATCGTTGTGATCACAGCCTTCCGGTTTCCAGCCGGCAGTCGCTCGAATCAGAGCCGGAAGCCGTAAAGGAACACCGTTCTCTGCTGATTGAGGAATCCACTCAGAATCTCGAGGAGAGCGAACGTCTGACTGCTCGTCTCGAGATTCTTCGTCAGAAAGTTACGACAATTCCGTCTCTTGAAGAAATTGATGATCTGCAAGCCCGTCTGGCAGAAGTCGAAGCTCGTATGGATCTGCTGGTCAGCCAGCGAGAAACATTGCTGCGAACAGAAACGACGCTGCAACAGATTGTGGAATGTCTGCCGCGACAGCAACAGTGTTTGGTCTCTGAAGTTGCCACACCATGGCTCCGGCGAATCACCCTGGGCGAATGCGTCCGAATTCTGGTTGATTCGGATCGATCTGAATTCATAGTTCACACGACAACATCATCTGAACCTTTACGAATCGCGCAGTTAAGCCAGCAAACACAACAGCAACTTGCCATGGTGCTGCGTCTGGCGCTGCTTCAGGCACGCTCCGGAACTTCTTCCCGATTACCTCTCATTATCGACGACGTGTTTGTTGCGCCAGATGATGAACGAGGTGCCGCAGCGGCTGATCTGCTGCGGGACGTCGCCGCAGCAGGCCAGCAGATCATCGTCCTGACAAGCCAGGAGGATGTCCGCGAACGGCTCGCAATTCGCGGAGCGACAGTTTACAGCTTCACCGCAGTCCAAAATTCTGATCCGTTCCCGACTTCGCAACCGCTGTCCAATGCAGTGACAGCACCTTCGCTTGATTTCAAGACATTCTCCGATACGGCCGAAGAATGTTCCCAACCCACCCAGGCTCAGCTGATTTCTCACCAGCATGATTCTCACTGGTTGTTTTACCTGGAACCCCAACACTCAGTCAGCGATCTTTCCGGAATTGAGATCAATGAACTCAACGGACTCACAGCTGTTTCAGTTGACACGATTGACCAACTGCTGACCTGTGCCGTGAAAGACGTGACCGAGGGAATCCAAAGTGCCGGTTTTTTCATCACCCAGGATCGGGTCGAAGAACTTCGCAAACAGGCTGTGCTGGCGGTATGCGTGCCGATGCTGCGTCAGCGTGATGCTGAACTGCTGGTGTCTGCCGGGATCGAGAACACACGACAACTGGCTCGACTAAGGCCTGAAGCGAGTTTCGATCTGGTCCGGCAGTTTCAACAGTCGGAGTCAGGAAGACGCTTTCTGCGCAATGGCAAAACAATTGACAGGCAGCAGGCAATCAGCTGGAACCGCTGGGCTTTGCATGCCCGGACCATCGAGGGGGCGTGTGCAGCGGCGTCCGTCCGTAATTCACGGACCCCGGACGGTGTGGGAATCCTGTCATCATCACAACGCAGTCAAAAAGGCTTTGGTCCTCTTAGAGATCGTGTTTCAGGAAAACCCGAATCACAATCGCGTGTGCGAGCCCGAGTCTCCCGTGACACCCGTCGCCGGCGTGAAATTCGCAGTGCACGACGACGACTGCAGCTGGGAATGAACAACCCGGTGAACATCAATAACTCCACCGGGCAGGGCACTGAACTGAAGTTCTGCCTGAATCGTTCCAATGATGTTGATGCAGCTCCGTCCATTGGCTCGAAAACGGCTTTGCGACTGGTTCGTGTCGGTGTCAGGACGATTCATGACCTGCTGGAAAGCGATGCCGATACCCTGGCGACGTTGCTCGATAACCGCCGGATCACGGCATCGATTATCGAGCAGTGGAAGTCTCAGTCGACTCTGGTCTGTACCATCCCAAAGCTCCGCGAGCATGACGCCAGGATTCTTGTTGCCTGCGGTAAAACGGATGCACACGAAATCGGCAATTTGTCTCCCGAACAGCTGTTTTCAGTCGTTCAGTCGTTTTGTGAGACAACAGAAGGGGCTCGGATTATCCAGGATGGCAAAAAGCCGGATCTTCAGGAGGTTTCAGACTGGATTTCGTGGGCGCGGCGGTCACGGCCTTTGAAGGCCGCATGAGTTTTCAGTATTGCCCCGACTCAACGGCCCGAATGCCGAATCGCCCCAGGGCGGCCACTCCTGAGTTCATTCCGGCAAAGCGGGCGTCTTTGGTGACACCGCGAGCAAAACGCGCATAGATTTGCTGCAGAATCACAGCGAGCTTAAACATGCCAAAACAGTAATAGTAAAGCATCTCCGGCAGCGCAGCGCCGGTGACGTCGGCATATCGAGTCGCCAGTTCCTGACGACGGGGACTGCCCGGCAACATTGTCGGACCGAATGCGAGCTTGCGGACATCTTCGGGGTCATCTGCCTGGATCCAGTAGGAAAGTGACGTTCCCAGATCCATCAGCGGATTTCCAATCGTGGCCATTTCCCAGTCAAACACTGCGACAATTGTGGTCAGGTCACTGTCGGACAGCATAACGTTGTCGTACTTGTAGTCATTGTGAACCAGGGCGGGAGATGAGTCCGCAGGAATCGATTGTTTCAGCCACTGCCCCAGTTGTTCAACTTCAGGACAGTCATCCGTTTTGGCTCTTTCGTAGCGTTGGTTCCAGCCGATTACCTGTCGTTCGGTATAACCAAGCGGCTTTCCCAAATCACCCATGCCTGCCGCTTCGAAATCAAGAGAATGCAGCGCCGCGAGATTATCGATCAGAGACAATCCCAGTCTGTTCATCGCATCAGGATCAGTGGAGAGCCGTTTTGGTGTATTGTTACCGCGAAGAATGAAACCACGGCGTCGTTCCATGATATAAAACTCGTCACCGATGACATCCTTGTCCTGGCAATAGATGTATGGACGCGGTGCCGGGGCGTAGACTTCGGACAATGATGACAGCACACGATATTCTCGCCCCATATCGTGTGCCGACTGCACCTGGTTTCCAAAAGGCGGTCGACGCAGTACAAAATCCTTATCACCAATTCTGATAAGATACGTCAGGTTAGAGTGACCACTGGGAAATTGTTCCACACGCACCGGTCCCTGCACCGGAAATCGCGACTGCAGCCATGATTCGAGCCGCCGAGTGTCAAGGTGTTCGCCTGAACGAACCGGTCCCGCATGATCCAGTATCACAACTGATACTCCTTCAACACCTGACGAGCGACGACTCGGCGATGGACTTCATCAGGACCGTCATAAATGCGGGCGGCGCGTTCGTTGCGGTAGAATGTTGACAGCACTGTGTCATCAGTGATGCCCAGTGCTCCATGCGTCTGAATTGCCCGATCGACAACCTGCATCATCATTCGGGCCACGTAGAATTTGATGCTGGAGATCTCCACGCGAGCATTCTTTGCCCCGTCCTGATCGATCTTCCACGCCGCATGCAGCACCATCAGGCGAGCCGCATCGATTGCTGCCCGACTTTCCGCAATCCAGTTTTGAACAGTCTGCCGATTCGCCAACGGATCTCCGGGTGCCAGTTCACGGCTGACGGCGCGCTGACACATCAGTTCAAAACTTCGCTCTGCGATTCCAACCCAGCGCATGCAGTGATGGATCCTTCCCGGTCCGAGTCGTGCCTGCGCGATGGAAAACCCGGCACCTTCCTGCCCCAGCAGATTCGACACCGGCACTCTCACATCGTGGTAACGTATCTCCGAGTGGCTGTCCCAGTCATGCCCCTCATGTCCCATACAGCTGATGTTACGAACCCGATCAAAACCTGGGGAATCGGTCGGTACGATGATCTGGCTGGCGCGCTGATGTGGAGCGGCATCCGG
The DNA here is from genome assembly GCA_022447225.1 of Fuerstiella sp. NCBI lineage: Bacteria > Pseudomonadati > Planctomycetota > Planctomycetia > Planctomycetales > Planctomycetaceae > Fuerstiella > Fuerstiella sp. The sequence continues at coordinate 221,819 of JAKVAZ010000012.1, forward strand.
GTTGGTAACGGCCATAAGAATCGCAAACGCTGCTCCGTCAGCGGAAGTGGTGAACCACTTGTGTCCGTTGATCACGTATTCGTCTCCGTCCCGGACCGCTACGGTATCCATATGCACCGGATTGGACCCGGCACGACCGGGTTCCGTCATCGAAAAACAACTGCGAATCTCGCCTGACATTAACGGCTTCAGCCATTTCTCCTTCTGTTCTTCCGTTCCGAACTCGATGAGTATCTCCATATTTCCTGCATCGGGAGCCTGAGAATTGAAGCAGTAGTTACCGAACGGGCTGCGTCCCAGTTGTTCGCAGGCCATGGCATATTCCATAAAGCTCAGACCAACCCCACCATACTCACCGGGGATCTGAGGCAGCCACAGACCGGCGTCTCGAACTTTCTGCCGTACGCGATCCAGGACGGGCCGAGCCTCCGGAAAGCTTTTGCCGAGAAACCTGCGTTCTAAAGGACAAATTTCGGTCTCCATTACATCGCGAACCCGAGTCAGCATGACCTGAGTCTTTTCGGGAATTGAAAAATCCATTTTGGCCTCTGAGGGTTAAAGGATGCTGCCGGAACTCACACAGGAACGACAGATCCGCTTTAGATCTCCACCGGATTCCGGCAGTGCAGACTCTTTTGCCGAAACCTCTACCGCCAATCAACAGCGCAGGCTGTATCACCGATAGGTCCACAATGCATGATCTTCCAGATGAGTCATCGAGTTGAAGCTATCGAGCGTAAACCGATCTTCTGTAAACGCAAAGGATGTCATTGAACAGTTCCAGATACGCCATCCGAGCCCGAGTGCAGTTTCGTCCGGACACTGCAGGGCGTGCTGAAGCGCAGCGACGATTGTACCGGCGGAGGTCGCAACCAGTACCCGGCGACCGCTGCCACCGCGCTTCACTATCTGATCGATGCCGGCGCACACTCGCGTTCTGAATTCATCCCACGATTCGAGTCCAAACAACGGGCATCTGCCGCTTATCCACAGTATCGCCACCGATTCAAACAGTTTTGCAAAAGTGCGCTGACGTTGAGTAGACGTTTCTGATCCATGGAATCTGTTCCGCTGTTCACGCAGATGAGGAATCTGTTCGCACAATTCGTCAAGATGTCCGCTGACGAGCTGATCCACATGATGCTCGTCGAATTCCCGGAACTCTGTAAACTCAGCAAATCCACCACAGACCTGCCCGGCGAGAGCAGCAGTGTGTCGGTGCCGCTTTCGCGGCCCAATGCAGATCTCATCAAATCCGACACCGTAACGTTTGAAGTAGCGCCCCAGTTCACCGGACTGCTGTTCACCGAGACGTGACAGATGATCATAGTCATCGGCAAACAGCGATGCCTGTGCATGGCGGACGAAAACAAGAGTGCTCATGCTGCTGAAACATTGATTGAGACAAAAGGGACGGCGTTCCGGCGAAACACAACTCGCGGTGTATTCTATCGTTCGATCGATCAGACCCAAACCGTGACAAAAAACGGGCGCCAGAACCATCTCAGGGGGTTTGACGACAGGCCCGGAATCTGCAGAATTTGGTATTACGCTTTCGTCCGCAGTTCGGAATTTAAACCGTCCTGTAACAACCTGGCGGCCATCCGGTCAAAAAAAAACAAACGGGACAGAATCTGTGTCTGACCTGGTTAACATGACCTGTTACTGAAAACACCGTTCACTTCATGGGGAATACCCGTTTTCGGAGACGCTTTCGTGCCAAAACATGTCATTACACTGAAACCGACCGAGCAGGCAATTCTTGAAGCAGCCGCGACGATTTATGCAGGCTACACTACTGCCGGTCGTGTTCCGGAAGGCGATGAAAAAACGTGGCTGAAGACTTCACTCAAAGAGGCAGTGCAACTGGCTTTAGCCACCGATGACGCTGTCCAGGCCGATGGTGAATTTGACTGAACGGCAGAAGCGCCGGTCAACCACCCGCAGTGCGGCCATAACCAACGGCAACGATTTGAAAACCAACCCAACACCTGGAGTTCCTGCATCGTGAAGATCACAGGAATTGATGTCTGTCCCCTGAGCGGAGCCACGGTCGACGGTGGCTGGCCTCAGGGACACGAACCACAGGATGATCTTCACGCGATCGTTGTGATTCACACCGATGACGGTGTCACCGGCTATGGCAGCTGCTTTACGTCCGGAAGTCTGGTTTCTGCCGCCGTTCATTTGTTGTGGCCTCTGTTAAAACACCAGTCAGCCGTGGAGCCGGAACGTGTTTCTGAGGCACTGCACCAGGCAACCTTCTGGCAGGGACGCGGGGGCTCGGTGACTCATGCGATCAGCGGAATAGACATCGCGTTGTGGGACATCATGGGCAAAATCTGCGGCCAGCCTGTCTCGCGGCTGCTGGGAGGCAACTACCGCAGTCGAATTAAACCCTATGGCTCCATTTTGTTTGATGAGCCAAATAAGCTCGCCAGGACCCTGGAATCTACAACTGAACGCGGGTTTCGGGCAATCAAAATGGGTTGGCGGCCGTTCGGGCGGCGTGATCGGGCGTTCGATGAACAGCTCATCCAGACGGCTCGGCAGACTGTGGGAGACAATGTGGAGCTGATGGTGGATGCCGGCGGGAGTGAACAGCACTGGCCACACGGTACCAGCTGGGCCCGCAATACAGCGTCGATGCTGGCGGAGTACGGAATTGTCTGGTTCGAAGAGGCGCTGCCACCGGACGATCTGGAAGGGTTCGCAGAACTCACACGAGTGTCGCCCATTCCCATTTCCGGCGGTGAGGTTTTGGCTCGCCGGCAGGCATTTCAGCCATTCCTGCAACATCGTGCGTTTGACATTGTGCAACCCGACGTAACCAAGTGTGGTGGCCTTAGTGAATTCCGACGTATTGCTCAGATGGCCGAAGACCGGAACATTGAAGTGGTGCCCCATGGGTGGAATACCGCAGTCGGACTGGCAGCAGATCTGCAGATTGCCGCGTTTCTGCCGAATGCGCGTTACGTTGAGTATCTGACTCCGAGTGCATACATCGAAGAGCTCACTGCTGAGCCGTTCACTCTGGACGACGAAGGTCTGTTGACGATTCCCGACCGCCCAGGTCTGGGTATCAACATCGATCCGGCTCGTCTGGCCGTGTTTTGTCCGGAGCCCATTGAATTTCGTTAAGTTTGAGAGGCCACCCACACACACATTTACAAAGTTTTGCAGAACCTGGTGTGCGTTGAATCACTTCAGGTACACATGCGCATCCGGAGAACTTCCCTCAAAAAACAAACGCGGCGGCGTTCAATCACGACAGCCGCCTGCTGCCAGTCCGTCAGGATTTTCGCAGAGCTGGCTGTCTGATCAATCCAGGAAGCACGTCGGCATCCAGTTGTGCGATGTTGCCGTCACGCAGATGTTCCCAGGCGATCGCAGCCATTGCTGCATTGTCCGTACAGTATTCCATCGCCGCAACACAAAGTTCAACACGAGCCTCACTGCACATTGCTGTCAAACGCTCTCGCAGTCGTTGATTCGCCGCCACTCCGCCACCCACACAAAGTCGGCGATGTCCCGTTTGAGCCAGTGCACGCCGGGCTTTAATCGCAAGTACATCCACGGCAGCTTCCTGAAATGACGCTGCAAGATCCGCCACTCGCTCCGGAGGTGTGGTCGACAGTTGATCCGGACCGGGCACGCCTCGAGCCGCGTACAGCACGGCGGTCTTCAATCCGCTAAAGCTGAATTCCAGTCCAGGTTTTTTTAACATCGGACGGGGCATTTGCCATGCGCCGGGATCGCCTGCCCGAGCGGCCTGTTCAATGGACGGTCCGCCGGGATAGGGCAGTCCAAGAATTCTTGCAGTTTTGTCGAATGCTTCTCCCACCGCATCATCCGTGGTACTGCCGATCATGGAAAAATCCGTCGCTGAGCGGCACTCATACAGATTGGTGTGTCCCCCACTGACGACGAATCCAACGCAGGGAAAAACCGAGGATTCTCTGCCAATGCCGCAGGCATAGATATGGGCATCGACGTGATTTACGGTGACAAGCGGGATTTCCAGGCTCATGGCAACTGTCTTTGCTGCTGTCAGTCCCACCAGTAACGATCCAACCAGGCCGGGTTCGGATGTAACCGCAACTGCAGCGAGTTCAGATGCTTCCGTATTTGATTCCGACAAAGCAGCGTGAATGGTCGGCAGGATTCGCTGCACGTGTGCACGCGAGGCAATTTCCGGGACAACGCCTCCGAAATCCTGATGCAGTTCGTATTGCGATGCAACAACATTGGAAAGCACGGCACCCGTTTCGGAAACGACAGCAGCAGCCGTTTCGTCACAGGAGGATTCAATTGCCAGCAGCCTGCGATCGTTCACAAACAGAGACTCCGAATGTTGGCCCCGAGGTCCGCTCGGAGTTCCTGTGGACACATAGCCAAGGGTGTTTCTGTTTCACCTGTCGGTTACCGAACGTCACACACAGCGGAACGCAGAACATCAGGTGCGTTCAAATGAGTGTGCAATCAAATCACGATCGAAGTACTCCGGCACGTTTCCTTCGGTCGCATACAAATACAGAGCTGCCAACAGAATCGTATTGACGGCAGAGGAAACCAGCGAAGCCAGTAACAGCAGGACCACACCTGCAACAATCAATCCGATTCCCGGCGCCGGACTGCCGTTGACGATCAGAAACATACCTGGAACAATCAGAATCAGCCCTGGAAGACCTAACAGAAAATTAATAAGCCCTGCACTAAAGCTTGCCGACAAGGATTCGCCCCAGGTGCGTTTCATGATCGAAACAGACCGCCGACATGCTTCAACGGGTCCAGCCTTTTCAACCACCAGGATCGGCACAACAAAGTACGTGGTCACGGTCCATGCCATACCCAGTAATGCAGCAACGAACTGACCGACTCTCTCTGATCGAGACTCTATGATGCGTAGAATCAAACCGACCGTCGCACTCACAAGAGCCCAGCCTGCGATTTGAGGTAACCGCCGAGAGGCTGCCCGCAATCCGTCGCCCACAGTCGGGTCGCCACCCTTGAACCGGATCATCGCACAGGCCACAAGTGCCGAGTTAAAAAACACGATGACAAAATAGTTGACCGCATAGAACGCAAACATCACAACGAGGACGACTGGATTTTTTGTAACGTCTCCTTCTTCAAGAGCAGCCATGCCGTCGGTGTACCATAATGGCCCCGCAAAACTGGCCAGCACCAGCATGCAGGCCATTCCGCTGAGAAGTGGAAACAACAGCAATTCTTTGTCAAGCCTCAGGACATGGAAGCTTTGGCACGCCAGCTGCCAGCCAGTCGACAGTCGTTGAAACATCTTCCTATCCTCTTTGATTTCGTAACGGCATCACAAACAGTCCGACCCATCAGTCGAACCGAAACCATCCTGTATGCAGAAGTAGTGTATCTCAAAATGTTGTCATCCACGATGAACGACGGCTGAACTGAATCGGATCTTCACAAATGGACAAAACCAGCACAAATCTTCATAACATCTCGTTAGCGCCTGTGGTTGTTGGACGCCGCGCATCACGACTTGTTGTCTGTTCCGGGCCGGACGCTCCTCAATCGCGTCTCTAAGTTCCTGCAAAACAGCTGCAATCTGAGAATCTACCGGATTGGCGATGACTAAGGTGCCTGCCGCTGCGACTTTGTGGACTGATGTCTCAGTGATTCCATGGCCCGGAGATGAGCACGCACATCAATCCGGGTAATAGTCTACAATCACCTGGTGGCCAAATTTTTGAGCAGACATCATCGAATCCCTTTCTTTAGCCCGAGTCCGGAATACCTGTGATGGTCCAAAACAGACAATTCGGTGATCTTCAATGCACCGTGGTCGATCAACTGAATGGCGCGGCACCACGGCTGCTGGTTGTCCTGTCACATGGATTCGGAGCTCCAGGAACGGACCTGGTCCCTCTGGCAAACGAGTTACTGAATGCGAGTCCAAAAATTGCCGAAAGCGTAAAGTTCGTATTTCCACAGGCGCCGGTTGATTTAACCCCCTTTGGAATGCCGGGAGGGCGGGCCTGGTGGCTGATCAATATGGAAAAACTGGCCTCCATTTTTCAGACTAAAGATTATGGTCAGCTCACCGAAGCTGAACCGCCGGGTCTCAGGGACGCATCATCTGCACTTTCTCAGGCGGTGCAGATAATGCTGGATGAGACCGGACTAACCAACGAACAATTGGTCGTTGGCGGTTTTTCACAGGGAGCAATGGTGAGCACCGATGTTGTTCTGCGCACCGGGCTGTGTCCGGCTTTACTGGTACTGATGTCCGGTACACTGCTCTGCAGGGCTGACTGGACAAAATTCGCCGACAGACATCCAGGATGTCGGGTGATTCAGACACACGGAAACGCTGACATGGTATTACCGATTGAACCGTCAACCTGGTTGCGGGATATACTTTCCGAAAATGGATTCGATGTGGAATACGCCAGCTTCACAGGGCCACACACCGTGCCACAAATTGCCCTGGAAATGACTGTTCAGGCAATCATCAAAACACTGGAAAACCCGACAACCGGTCCGTCGGAAGACTGAGACACAACGCTTCCCGCCAATGTACGGCAAACGACTAGCTGTTTTGACTTTGACAGTGCCAGCCAAACAACAACCGGAATGCCGGTGAAAACACATGTGGATTTGCCTGAATTTCGGCAACCAGCTCATCAGTCTTAACCCACCTGACCTGCTCAATCTCGTCCGGATCCGGTGAAATTTCACGGTTCCACTGGCATTCATACAACACCGTAAATTCCATACTGGTTTCGGGACAGGCCTGGAATTTTTGACACCGACGCAGCGGACTGCTGACGCCAAGTTCTTCAGTAAGTTCCCGAACGGCTGCTGCCGTGTAGTTTTCACCGGCACTCACGTGCCCGCAAGCCGATGAGGTCCATACTCCGGGGAACTCTTCTTTTGAACGGGGTCTCTTATGAATCAGCAGCCGTCCATCTGCCCGGTACACAAAAATGTGGACAGCACGGTGCAGCATCCGTGATTCATGAACTTCAGAGCGTTGTTTCTGGCAAATCACATGATCGTGTTCATCAACAACATCAAACCATTCGTCCCTGACGTCGACCATCGTATTCCCCCGAACGCAGCTGACAGCTTATAACAGTTGGCCGTGATTCTTTACAGCAGGTCCGTAACCACACATCCGAACGACTGTGGTCAACAAATTTTGTCCACAGATGTCGCAGACAGACAGGAAATTACAGGAACGTACGGCCAGTCTCTGGACGCTGGCACTGTAAATCGACAGGCTTATACAGGCTGAACACAGCGGTTCGTCCGTTCTTCTTGTCTCTGTTTCAGGTGTTCTTCATGTCGCATTGGTCTTCCGTTTGTGCAAACGTCATCACCCTAATCGCCGCCTGTGGGAGTTCGCTGTCAGCCACGGAGATCTCTGCCCGGGACTGGCCGTGGTGGAGAGGGCCGGAACGTAACGGAGCTGCTCATCCCGATCAAAATCCGCCGCTGCGCTGGAACGATGCGGACAACATTGCCTGGCAGACTCCAGTCCCCGGCCGCGGACACGGATCACCTATCGTGCTGGGCGACCGTGTGCTGGTCACTGCGGCAGATCATGAGACTCAGCAACAGCTGGTCATTTGTCTCAACCGAGATGACGGCACGGAAGTCTGGCGGGAAGTCATTCACCAGGGAGGATTTCCTGATCACGGCAACGAAAAATCATCTCTGGCCTCAACAACTCCGGCGTGTGACGGAACTCGGGTGTTCGTTAATTTTTATAACGACGGCAGTGTCTTAACCACGGCACTCAAACTGGATTCAGGACAGCGATTGTGGCAGCAGAAAATTACCGACTATGTCATCCACCAGGGATATGCGAGCTCACCGGCACTTTACGACAATCTTGTCATTGTGTCAGCGGATAACAAAGGAGGAGGAGCCGTGTCCGCTCTGAATTCAGAGACGGGCAAGATCGTCTGGACGCGGAAGAGACCCGTGAAACCCAATTATCCCTCCCCCATTATTCTGCATGTCGCCAATCGTGATCAGTTATTGCTCACCGGCTGTGACCTGGTCACGAGTCTGAACCCCGCGACCGGAAAAGTCCTGTGGGAAATCACCGGCGCGACCACCGAATGTGTGACATCAGTCGTTACTGACGGCAAGCGGGTCTTCACCAGTGGAGGATACCCGGACAACCATATTGCAGCCGTTGACGCGGCGGGGGCCGGAAACGAAGTGTGGCGGATTCCGGTTCGTACCTACGTTCCCTCAATGCTGATTCATAACGGAGTCCTGCACGCCGTTATGGACGCCGGAATCGCAACCTGCCGGATCGCGGAGACCGGTGAAGAACTCTGGAAAGCGCGACTGGGAGGCACGTTCAGCAGCTCTCCTGTTTTGGTCGGCGACAGAATCTACGTGACCAACGAATCCGGACTGACCTTTGTCTATTCCACTTCAACCAACGGCTTTGAGTTGCTGGCAAAGAATCAGCTGGGTGACGATGTGTTTGCTACGCCCGTGATCTGCGACAGCCGCATCTATGCGCGTATTGCCACACATATCGATGGTAAACGCCAGGAGTTCGTGTACTGCATTGCCGAATCCGGCAGGTAGACACTTCAACAGTCACTTTGATATCAGGTAATCGGAATGCAGCAGACCTTATCTTCCATCAGTCGGCGCGATTTCAGTTTAGCCGTTGCCGGCAGCATCATCGCCACGAATGTCTCTGATGCCGCATTGCAGCCTGACAAATCAACATTCAGACTTCGTTATATGCTTGGCTCCTGCATGTACGGATACACCGCCCTGCAGGAAATTGCACCCGAAGTCAGGAAGATCGGGGCACAGGCGATTGACATCTGGCCCCGTGTTCATGGAAATCAGCGTGAGCAGCTGGACGAAATGGGAGAAGAAGCGTTTGCCGATATGTTGCGCGAACACAACATTCGTCTGGGTTGTCTCACCCAGTACAAGCTGGGTCCCTTTGGCCTGGCAGATGAAATCCCTCTGGCAAAACGTTTAGGCTGTTCAACCATTGTCACAGGGGGTAGAGGTCCGAAAGGTTTGAAAGGGCAGGAGCTCAGGCTGGCTGTTCAGACATTTGTGGAACGAATGAAACCGCACCTGGCGATCGCGCAGGCACACAATGTTACGATTGCCATTGAGAATCACGGCTCCAATCTGTTTGAATCCGCTGACGCATTGAAGTGGATGGTGGAACTTTGCCCTGACACTCACCTCGGCGTGGCACTGGCCCCGTATCACTTACCTCAGGACGAACAACATATCGCAGATCTGATTCGCTCACTGGGCAGCCGGCTCGAAGTATTTTATGCGTGGCAGCACGGTATGGGCTGCCGCCTTAAGCTGCCGAAGGAACAGGAACTGCTGCAGATGCCGGGACGCGGATCTCTGGATTTTCAGCCGCTGCTGGCGGCCCTGAAACACATCGATTATCAGGGCTGGACAGAAATTTTCATGCATCCGGTTCCTCGCGGAATTCCGATTCTCGATACAACCTCAGCGGTGACTGCGGAGATCAATCAGGCGCGACAGTATCTCAGTGAATGTCTCAACGCCGGATGAATGACCACACGTGACCGGCGGACAGTGTCCCTGATATTGTTGCTGAACGTAATGATCAGATTCCGACACGCATTAGTCGAAGACCCGATAATGGCCCGTCACTTTACCTGCCGCCACCGGACTTTAATTGATTATTCAGCTGGTGAATCATGAAAGATGCCGTCATCGTCAGCACAGCCCGGACTCCGATCGGCCGGGCCTATCGTGGTGCCTTCAACAACACACAGGGCCAGTCGCTGGCCGCACACGCGATTCGTTCCGCCGTCGAACGCTCGGGCGTTCATCCGGAAGAGATTGACGATGTCGTGTTTGGCTGTGCGATGCCGCAGGGGTCAACCGGACTGAACGTTGCCCGACAGGCGGCGTTGGCAGCCGGAATTCCCACGAGTGTTTCCGGTATGACAGTGGATCGCCAGTGCTCGTCGGGCATGATGTCGATTGCAATCGCGGCAAAACAGATCCTGCATGACAACATGCGCGTTGTCGTGGCCGGTGGTGTCGAATCAATCAGCCTGGTCCAGAATGAACATATGAACCAGTACCGAATTGAGGACGAGGCCGTGGTTGCTGCAAGCCGCCACATTTACATGCCCATGCTGGAAACCGCAGAAGTGGTCGCGAAGCGATATAATATTTCGCGAGAGCAGCAGGATGAATACGCCCTGCAGAGCCAACAGAGAACAGCCGCCGGACAGGATGCAGGCAGGTTCGACGATGAAATCGTACCCGTGACATCGACCATGGGCGTCATGGATAAGGAGACAAAAGAAATCAGCTTTAACCAGGTCACACTGGAAAAAGACGAGGGCAATCGTCCGACCACGACGGCAGAAGGCCTGGCGTCTCTGCAGCCTGTCACTGAAGGAGGGACAGTCACCGCCGGTAACGCCAGTCAATTGTCCGACGGTGCGTCGGCATGCGTTGTGATGGACTCGGAACTGGCAGAACAGCGGAACCTTGAACCTTTGGGAATTTATCGTGGCATTGCGGTGGCCGGAACTGAGCCCGACGAAATGGGGATCGGGCCGGTGTTTGCCGTTCCCAAACTCCTGAACAACAGCGGTTTGCATCCGGATGACATCGGACTGTGGGAATTGAATGAAGCATTCGCCGTGCAGGTCGTGTGCTGTCGCGATCGGCTGGACATCCCAAACGAACTACTGAATGTCAATGGAGGTTCGATATCCGTTGGACATCCCTATGGAATGTCGGGTGCGCGAATGGTGGGCCATGCGTTGATCGAAGGAAAACGCCGCGGCGCAAAATTTGTTCTGTGCACCATGTGCGTGGGAGGAGGAATGGGAGCGGCAGGATTATTTGAAGTCGCCTGAGTCTCACCGATTATATTTAAGCCGGATTTGTGCATTCAGGACACCGTATGAATTCCGCCATGACGTTCGGCATGCCGTGCCTCAGCCAGCATGAACGAAAACGTCATCACGGCAGACATAACGGCAACCGCCCCCAGGACAACGAGAAACAGGGACCAGCTCTGCTCTGCAAGTTCTCCGGCAAACCAATAGAACACAGCGTTCACAAAGAATGCGACGGCGTCCAGAGTCCCGACCAAAAAGCCGGCATGGGGCCCCCCGAACTGAATTGAGAACACGCTCATTGGAATGTAGTAACAGGGAGCGATGCACAAACCGAACACGAACAACAGCCCCACGGACATTTCCGCTGCGGTTTGATTTGACACACTCAGGGTCGGCATCAGGTAAAACGCGCCAATACAGCCGGCGGCTGTCAGCAGCAGCCCTCCCATCATCCAGGCTGTTGATCGACGGCTAAGCAGATCAAACACGAAACCTCCGCACAGGACCGAGATAAGACTTCCCAATGGAAAGGCATTAGACGCCACGGCTGCAGCACGTTCCGTCATTCCCATGTTCTCCCTGAGAAATATCGGAACAAACAGCAGAAAATCCCACAGGACGGTCAGTGTTGCCAGACTGCCCACAATGAGCCAGAAGCGAGGACACATACAGAAGCGACCGATGGCAGTCCTCAGCGATGTTCCGTCCAGTGGATGGCCGGAATACGAAACCTCATTCACTCCCGGTTCCGTCGACTGCAGGCGACACGCTGCCAGCCGACTGGCGGCAGTTGTCTGAGATACATTAAAGGCCACTGCAGTCACAAGTCCGACTCCACCGGCAATCAGCAGCAGGTTCGGCCAGGAGACGGTCCCGATCAGCAGACCCAGCCCAAAGGTCACGCCCATGGTTCCCACCCGGGAACTGGTTGAAAGAATCCCCCAGACGCGTCCGAATTCTGCCGGACGAAACGACTGGCCGACAATACGGGCCATCGCCGGCCACCCGGCAGACTTGGCCATCAGGGCAACAAAAAATGCTGCCTGAAACATCCACGCGGACGTAGCCTGAGAAAATGCTGCAATTCCACACGAACAAACCACAAGACCGGCGGTAAACGTGATTCGTCCGCCCAGACGATCAGCCGCATACCCCGCAACAAATTTTCCAATGACGGCTCCGGCGGTTCCCATCGCGAGGATACGTCCCCAGTCGCCTTTGTCGATGTCGAGAGCCGGGTCCGACAGAATTGAATTGCTGACCGGGGCCGGGCACATTCTGAGCACCATGAACACCGCATAACCGATGTACATCGACAGCAGGACCAGTAGCTGATTGAAACGTTCCGATTGACGATTTTCTGACAAACCTCATCCCCGTGTTGCGGTTCCGGTACAATCACCGGCCGCAGTCGTGTCGGTTTTCTGTGCGGAGTTCATCGTTTGACAGACGCAGCCCGGTGCGAGGAAAGTGCTCATCAAGACGGCCATTGCTGCCTGATGCGTTGTCAGTGTTCACAGCCGTGTGTGGTTTGATCCCGCCCAAACGATCAACGAGTCAATCGCTCACTATGCTGCAACCTGAGTCTATCGTCAACCGGTTCGGATGTTTCCGGTCACTCCAACATCGACACGCTTTGAGAGAATGCAGTGAACACGTATAACGTGCTGTTCCTATCGCCTGTGTCTTCTTATTGCCATGTCCGGCTCCTGCTTTCCGAATGAACACTTCCAGGGCGAACAACCGCCTTATCTCAGCAACGTGGGCACTTACCGTTCGGGAGTTGCGCCGTTTCTTCCGCCAGCGGTCACGGGTCGTGGGTGCGATCGGTCAGCCCGTTGTGTTTTGGATCGTATTTGGCGCAGGACTCGGAGCATCCTTCCAGGCCCCCGGCTGGGCGACTGCTCTGGAACGCCCGCTGAGTTATCAAGAGTATTTTCTGCCGGGTATTGCTGTACTCATCGTTTTGTTCACTGCAATATTTGCGACAATCTCCGTGATTGAAGACCGTCGTGAGGGATTTCTCCAGGGCGTACTGGTCGCTCCTGTCTCCAGGTCCGCGATTGTACTGGGTAAAGTGGTTGGAGGTTCACTGCTGGCTATGATCCAGGCCGGACTCTTCCTGTGTCTGGGGCCCATGATGTCTCTGGTCGGACTGGCACCTGACATACCGGTTTCCGTCACGCCCCTGCAGGGACTTATCGCCGGACTGTTCCTTGCAATCATCGCGATCGAGCTCACATCTATTGGGTTTCTGATTGCCTGGCCCATGAATTCCACACAGGGATTTCACGCCATCATGAGCGTGTTCCTGCTGCCGATGTGGCTGTTGTCGGGATCATTTTTTCCAGGAGGAGAGTCCGGCTGGCTGTCCCTGGTGATTCGAATGAATCCACTGACCTATGGAGTCGCGGGTCTGCGTCGTCTGCTGTATGCCCGGACACTTCCGGTTGGCGAAGCCCTGCCATCGATGTTCCTGTGCTGTACAGTGACAGTGGTCACCACACTGGTCGTTTTTACACTGTGTGTACAGTTGGTGCGGCGCCCCTCTGTGCAGAATACCGTCTGATGTTGAGCCGACGAACTGCGCTTACCACACTCGCGACAGAAAATGTGCAGGTATCCCGTGCTGCCCAGCAGTTATGAAAATAAACACGTCACCGTTATGGGGCTCGGCAACCTGGACGGTGGTGTTGCGGCGGCACGGTACCTGGAGAGTCAGGGAGCTCATGTTGTCGTCACCGATCTGCGATCGTCACATGAACTGGAGTCTTCCCTGCGACAGCTGAAAACGGATGGACTCGACCTGAAATATTATCTGGGCGGACACCCGGATGTGGCGTTTGAGAAATGTGAATTACTGGTCGTCAACCCGGCCGTCCGACCCGACAACAAAATCGTAGAACATTGTCGGAATCGTGGTGTCCGGATCACCAGCGAGATTGAACTTTTTATCGATCGTAATCCGGCGTTCACGATTGCCGTGACCGGCAGTAACGGCAAGTCCACTACCTGCCGGTTGATTTACGATCTGCTGCGGGCAAACATTGATTCCACCCGTGTCGTTCAGATCGGAGGAAATATCGGTAGAAGTCTGCTTCCGGTTCTGCCTTCGCTTCGTTCTCAGGACATCGTGGTACTTGAGCTCAGCAGTTTCCAGCTACACCGGCTCGGAGACACCGGGATTTGTCCTGACGTTGCGGTCGTGACAGGCCTCAGTCCAAACCATCTCGACTGGCACCCTGATTTCGAACATTACGAATCGGCCAAACAGGTGATCTGTTCGTCGCAGAAAAAGACGGACGGGATTGTTGTGCCGGATGATCTGGATAATTGGCCGATTCGCGGACGCTGCCTCCGTTTCGGCCTGTTTGATTCAGGGGAAGACGGCGTATTTATCGACGACGGTGCAATCATTATACGAACAGCGGGTGTGGAATCAGCAGAACGTCTTTCGATGAATTCCACACTGCAAAGCCAGCACAACCAAAAAAACCTGGCGGCAGCCGTGGCTGCCGTTCAGTTGACCGTCAATAACACTCTACAGTTACAGCCGGTTGTGCAGCAGTTCTCGGGACTGCCCCACAGAATGCATACCGTCGCGCAGGGAAGCGGCCGAAGATTTATCGATGATTCCGCGTCCACCACACCGGAAAGTACTGTGGCTGCCCTCGAATCTGTCTCATCGGGGTGTGTCCTGATTGCCGGAGGTGCTGACAAAGGAACAGACCTGAGTTCTCTGGGAAAACAAATCCGGCGATACACAGATCGTTTGGTGGCAATTGGAGCAACGGCCGCAGATCTGTCCGAAGCAGCACTGGCCGGTAACAATGGTCAACAGAACTTTACCGTGGTTAAGACAGCCGATTTTGTCAGCGCATTTGAGCATGCAGTTGAACTCACCCGACCAGGCGATATTGTGCTGTTGTCTCCAGGCTGCTCCAGTCACGATTGGTTTCCTGATTTCCAGGAACGTGGGCGGACGTTTTCCCGACTTGCCCTGGAATGGTGCGAGGCCCAGGAGAATATTAGATGAACGGAGAACCAATTCCATCGAAAAACTGCACCACCATCCTGGTGGCTGCCGCCCTGTTATTTTGGATCCGTTGTGTGAACCCGAACTCGGTGGACCTGACGGTTGTCCGAATTCCGCGAGTGACCTCGATTGTTGAAACGCCTCCACGACTGACGAAAAGTGTCCACACCTCTGTGCCGATGAAACAGCCGGATTTCGGTCGACCAGAACCTCTGGAGAGCAGCAAACTGAAAGTGATCTGACACTCGGGCCTTTCATCTTAGATTCAAAATACATCCTGGGAAATCTGCTGTGACATCAGACACAATCTCCAACCTGCTGGAGAATATCGATTCTGCGATATTGGGGAAAAACCGAGCCGTTCGACTGTCGGTGGTGGCGCTGTTGGCAGGCGGTCATGTTCTGCTGGAAGACGCCCCCGGTTTGGGAAAAACGTCACTGGCCAGGGCTCTGGCGAAGTCCCTGGGGTGTGAGTTCACGCGTCTGCAGTGTACGCCTGATCTGCTTCCGAGCGACATCATCGGTTCAAACGTGTATCTGCCTGGCACGGGTGAGTTCGAATTTCGTCCTGGTCCCGTGTTCACAAATGTCCTGGTAGCCGACGAAATCAATCGAACGACACCACGCACGCAAAGTGCGCTACTGGAAGCGATGAGCGAAAACCAGGTGTCAGTCGAAGGCGAAACACGTTTACTGCCGGCGCCGTTTTTCGTAATAGCCACCCAGAATCCTTTTGAATTTGAAGGCACCTACGCGTTGCCCGAAAATCAGCTGGATCGATTTATGGTGTGTCTCGAGGTCGGTTATCCGGACAGAACGACGGAACGTGACGTGTTGACCCGGCACCGAACAGGCGAACCGGTGGATGATCTGGAAGCCGTGACAGACAGCCAGGCGATTTTGCAGCTTCAGGAACAGGTCACGTCCGTCCGAGTCGATGATTCCATCTCGGATTATCTTCTGGCGATCACCCACCTCTCGCGCGAACACCGAGAATTATCGCTGGGAGTAAGCACCCGTGGTGCATTGACGATGTATCGAGCGGCTCAATCTTTGGCTCTGGTCAGCGGGCGTGACTACGTGATCCCTGATGATGTCAAAGAACTTGTCATTCCGGTATGGAGCCATCGTATCGTGTGTCGGGGATCGTTCGGCGACGGACAGCGCATTAAGGCGGTCCAGATTTTGAACGAACTTCTTGAATCGACACCGGTGCCGGTCTAAGGAAGGAATCCGGGACCCACTGCCGGACCTGTTCAGTCCGTGTTTCTTAGACTCACCTGCTGTTTATTTGACCAACCGCCAGGATCGTCACAGCCGCAACGTTATGACATCAGAAGAATTTGACATCATTGAATCGGCACAACTAAGACAATGGGACAACACTCATGTGTGGCACCCCTTCACTCCGATGACCGCTCATCGGAGTGAGGAATCACCGATTATCGTGGCGGGTGAGGGTTTCGAGCTGATTGATGTCAGCGGTCGCCGTTACCTGGACGGGATCTCATCACTGTGGTGCAATATTCACGGTCATTGTGTTCCCCAGATCAATCAGGCGGTCAAACAGCAACTGGACCGTGTTGCTCACAGTACATTGCTGGGCCTGGCCTCTGAGCCCTCCATTCGGCTGGCACGACAACTGGCCCAGATCACCCCTGACGGTCTGAAGCATGTTTTCTATTCAGACAGTGGATCCACTGCCGTTGAAGTCGCGATTAAGCTGGCCTACCAGTATCAGCGGCAAAAGTCATCCGGATCTGAACCGCGTGACCTGTTTATTTGTGTTGGTGAAGCTTATCACGGGGATACGATTGGCAGTGTGAGTGTTGGTGGAATTGACCTGTTTCATCACGTCTACGGACAACTGCTGTTTCCGACCAAAACGGTGCCGGCGCCCGTGGCACTGCGTATTCCCTCCGGACACACTCGCGACTCATGGATTCAGTATTGCTTCGATGAAGTCGAACGTATCGTACGTGAGGAACATCAACACGCTGCCGGGTTTGTGATTGAACCACTCGTCCAGGGAGCGGCCGGAATTCTGGTGCATCCTCCCGGTTATCTGACACATGTACGTCGACTGTGTACTGAATACAGAATTCCACTGATTATCGATGAGGTTGCCACGGGGTTCGGTCGCACAGGCAAAATGTTCGCCTGCGAACACGAAGACGTAAAACCGGACATTATGTGTCTGGCCAAGGGCATTACCGGCGGTTACCTGCCACTGGCCGCAACGCTGACTACCGACGAGATCTCTGAGGCATTTCTTGGCCAGCCACACGAAGGACGAACGTTCTTTCACGGACACACGTACACCGGAAATCCGCTGGGATGCGCGGCAGCAATCGCATCGCTGGAATTATTTCAGCAGCACGATGTCATGGCCAACGTCGATGGAATCGAACAAGTGATCGCGCGGAAACTACATCATCTGGCAGATCATCCGCATGTCGCAGAAGTGAGGCAGCGGGGAATCATGGTGGGAATTGAACTGGTGGCAGATCGCAGTTCTCTGTTGCCGTTCGAATCAGAACACCGGCTTGGTCATCGGGTCACGCTGGCTGCGCGGGAACGCGGTGTGATTCTGCGTCCCCTTGGTGACGTGATCGTGCTCATGCCGGCGCCGGCCATGCCGCTCCCACTGGTCGAGCGGATCTGCGATGTGGCACTGGAATCGATTGACGCTGCGATTGCGAGCCTTCCGGCGGTCGACGGATAGATGTCACATTCCCGTCCACTCATAAGAAACGGCTCAGAACCGCTATGAGCACGATTCTGAGCCGCTGTTTTCCCGACCGAAGACAAGCCGTTTCTGATCACCAGTGGTGATTCAGCATACGGTTATCGCGTATCGAGTCTGGATGGTGGCTGCCGGTGGGACAGCCCGCCGACCGTCACGTGGCGCTGCCACCTCGCATTGGACTACAGTAATCATTCACCGAACCACCTCCTTTCTGATTTAGGACCCCGTTGAGTTGTGTTGTAGAAGCACAACTTCTTCGGGCGTATGGTTGTCGGATGCGTTCTTCCGACCCTCGAACACAACTATTGTTGCTGAACCCGGTAGAGGGACAACCCCAAACCGGGGCTGGTTCAGCTGACTTCACAATCTGATGGAAAAATCCTTGCAGTGGGTGGTGGAATCTGTCCGCTTCTGCCGACGTTACCGGGACATTAACACCGATCGGAGCGATTTGTCTGGAAGAGGCCCTCTCGGATCTTGCGAATAAAAGTCGTGCTCTGCATACTTATCCGGCAGACGGGCAGCACTGACAGGCTGTACTGTGCATCGGGCGATTAGCTCAGTTGGCTAGAGCACCTCGTTTACACCGAGGGGGTCGCAGGTTCGAGTCCTGCATCGCCCATTCCATACACCTCAGACCCTCTGAAACCAATGGTTTCGGGGGGTTCTTCATGCGCGACGGATTCGTCATCTGAAAGTGGTAGTGAAATGGCAGGAGATCGTGGCGCCACCCAAACCGCTGCAGCTGTTTCATCAGCCTCCGCCAGCACGTCGTACTCCATGGTGATGGTGATGGAAGCATGCCGCATGAGCTGCTGCAGAATGTGTGGTCGGACACGATCCGCCCAGCGGTAGGCAAAACTACGGCGAAGGTCGTGGGCTGTGGCCGTCGACTTCTGCGCCACCTTGATGCCGGCGCACAGCCTAGCCGCGTCACCTCACTATCCCAGATTCGGTTGTTTGAGTCAGCCGGGACACAATCAATTCCGACTGAAATGGGTCAGCTTCCCTGCCAGTGCGAGCCGCAAAATGAAAGTGCGCAGCGTTTCTCGCCCTCGCCTTCGCTCGGCGGATGGCCTGCGGCAGAAGTGTATTGCATGAAACGGTTGTCTGACCAGAAATTCAAAAATCGACACCATGATTATTCGCTCCACACGACTGGCAAATACTGTCCAACGGCGTGTCGTTGCCCATCATCCAGCCGTTGGGTTTTCGTTCATTGCATTCTGTGCAGACCTGAAAGACGTGCCTGTCCCTGAGAATGCCCGCGACCACGGCAGCGACATTGTCGTCCGTTGTTTCAGCAGGAAATGACGCAACGATCTTCCAGGTTGAAACTGGCGTATGCGGTCCATCCCACTGAATTTCACAGACGGCGATCGTAGTCTCGCTGCCGGTGCGATCGACTCGAATGAATTCTTCGATCAATTCGTCGTCAGTCAGCGATAGACTCTTCGTTCAAAATCGATTACATGGCGGCCCATTCGTCGCTGAGTGCTTCGGCCTGCTGCAGAACCAGCTTCACGGCGGCGGCCTGCATGTCCGGTGGATAGCCGAATTTTTTGAGGATACGGCGAACGACCACTCGAATTTTGGCTCGGGCTGATTCGCGGACGGTCCAGTCGATGCTGACGTTTTTGCGGACGGTCATCACCAGTTGGGTAGCGATCACCTTCAGTTTTTCATCGCCCAGCATTTCTGTGGCAGAGTCGTTTTGTGCCAGAGCGTCGTAGAAGCAGACTTCGTCTTCGGTGAGTCCCAGGTCTTCGCCACGATCGCTGGCTTCTTTGACCTTGTGAGCAATCCGGATCAGTTCCTCGATGATTTCCTGATTGCTGATCGCCCGGTTGTGATAGCTGTTCATCGCGGTCTGCAGCAGCTCAGAAAATGATTTGGCCTGCACCACGTTACGTTTGTTTCGGGTCTTGATTTCATCGCTGAGCAGCTTCTTCAGCAGCTCCACGGCCAGATTCTTATGGGGCAGCCGACGGACTTCTTCCAGGAATTCCTCCGAGAGCATCGATACATCCGGTCGATCGATGCCGGCTGCCTGATAGACGTCGATCACATCGTCCTCGGCAGTCACCACCGCCTTTGACACCAACTGCCGGATAGCATGATCCAGTTCAGCTCCAGTTTTTCCTGACGTGGAATACTTGCGGAACATGGTCTGCACGATCTGGAAGAACGCGACGTCTTCGCGAATCTCCATCGCGTAGTCAGACGTGGGGCACAGGGCAAAGGCTTTGGACAGGTTGCCGACGTGAGCCATCCAGCGTGCTTTGCCGTCCTCCTGTCCCAGAAGGTGTTCCTGAGCCAGCTGAGGCAGTGTGGCCCGCTCTGCCGGTGTGCCGGTCGTCCACTTTGTGTAGTCCAAACCGTGCAGCATGTCGCAGCACAGCTCGTAATGCCTCTGCAGAGCGGCGACGGCTTCTGCAGCGTCGATTGTCGTTTTACCCTGGCCACCACTCTGCGTGTAGGTCCGTAGTGCCTGCTTCAGCGCGTCGCCGATGCCGATGTAATCGACGATCAAGCCGCCGGGCTTCTGCTTGAATACGCGGTTCACCCTGGCGATCGCCTGCATCAGACCGTGGCCGTGCATCGGCTTGTCCACATACATGGTGTGGGCACAGGGAGCATCAAAGCCGGTCAGCCACATATCACGTACAATGACCAGCTTGAATGGGCTTTTCGTGGACTTAAAGTGGTTGGCCAGGTCCTTGCGGCGTTGTTTGGTACGAATGTGCTGCTGCCATTCGGGACCATCGGTCGCGGACCCCGTCATCACAATCTTCACGACTCCCTGTTCATCGTCTTCGCTGTGCCAGTCCGGTCGCAAAGCAATGATTTCGTTGTACAGGTCCACACAGATGCGGCGAGACATGCAAACGATCATGCCTTTGCCGTCCATCGCCTCAGTGCGCTTCTCGAAGTGTTCGACCAGATCTTTCGCCACCACCTGCAGACGGTCGTCGTCTCCGACCATGGCTTCCAACGCTGCCCATTTGGTCTTCAGTTTCTCCTGAGTCTTGACCTCCTCAGCTTCGGTAACGTCGTCAAAGTCTTCGTCGATAGCTTCGATGGCGGCATCGTCAAAGCTGAGCTTTACCACACGGGCTTCATAATAGATGGGCACGGTGGCTTTATCGTGGACAGCACGTTGAATGTCGTAGACGCTGACGTAGTCGCCAAATACGGCCTGAGTGTTCTTGTCGTCCAGTTCGATGGGCGTGCCTGTAAACCCGATGAAGGACGCATTCGGCAGACCATCGCGGATATTGCGGGCAAACCCATAGCTGATTTTCGACGGGTCGTTCTTGTCTCGGCGGGCCTTGAACCCGTATTGGCTGCGGTGAGCTTCGTCGGCGATCACCACCACATTGCGTCGATCAGTCAGCAGGGGGAACTGTCCCGCTTCTTCGGCGAACTTATGAACCGTGGTGAAGATCACTCCGCCGGAATTCACCTGCAGCAGTTCGCGCAGGTTTTCGACAGAATCGGCCTGCACGGGTGTCTGGCGCAGGATCTCCGCACACCGCTGGTACTGGCCAAACAGCTGGTGGTCCAGATCGTTGCGATCAGTCAGCATGACCAGAGTTGGGTTATTCATCTGCTGGTGCGACACAACCAGCCCGGAATAGAACAGCATGGTGAAGCTTTTACCGCTGCCCTGAGTATGCCAAACCACCCCACAGCGACGGTTGCCATCTTCACCGGTTGCAGTCACGGTTGCGTCGATCGCTTTGCGCGCCGCATGGAACTGGTGATAACCGGCCAGAATCTTAAACACCTGATCGCTGTCCGGGTCGTCTTCAAACAGAATGAAGTTGCGGACTATGGACAGCAATCGATCGGGCTGAAACACGCCACGTATCAGAATTTCCAGCTCCAGCTTGCCGGTGACAGGCTGCTCGTCCTCAATCGTGGGCCACGGTTTGAACCATTCCCAATTGGCAGTCAGTGAGCCAATACGAGCCTTCTGACCATCGCTGGCAATCAGCAGTTCGTTACAGTCGAACAGCGACGGGATTTCCTGCTTATAAGTCCGCAGCTGTTTGAAGGCCCCGTCGATGGTGGCGTCTTCGTCTGCCAGGTTCTTCAGCTCGAAGACGGCCAGCGGCAGACCATTCACGAACACAACAATATCCGGGATGCGCAGATGGTTGCCTTCACGTACGCGAAACTGATTGACGGCCAGCAGATCGTTGTGGGACGGATTGTCGTATTCCACCAGCTGCACTCGGTCACCGCCGACGGAACCGTCCGGCCGACGGAACTCCACTTCCACACCGTCCCG
The DNA here is from genome assembly GCA_022447225.1 of Fuerstiella sp. NCBI lineage: Bacteria > Pseudomonadati > Planctomycetota > Planctomycetia > Planctomycetales > Planctomycetaceae > Fuerstiella > Fuerstiella sp. The sequence goes on from JAKVAZ010000012.1 coordinate 243,787, forward strand.
CAGCCAGCGGTGAAACTGTCGATTCCTGCCCTCCAGAGTAGGTCCGTCCATACGGGTGATCAGGCGGAAGGCTTCGTCGATTCCTTCTGATGGGATGTCCGGATTCAGCCGCGCCAGTGCGGCCTGCAAGCGACCCAGCAGTAGCACGTCCGAAAATGATTCGCGTTCTGGCGATGCCCCTTCCGGGGCGAGGTCCGGACCATGGGCAGTGGCGTAGCCGAGTTCGGCAAACCATTCCAGTGCGGCCAGTTCAATTGTGGATTCATCGACCTGTGCGTTGCTCATCAGGCGTCCGTCCCTACAGATACCGAAGTGAGTTGCTCTGCGATCCAGTCCAGTATGCTCAGGACATTGTTCATGTCAGCGTCAGATTGCCAGGTTTCACGGACGTCGACGCGTTGTAAGCGACCGAGTGACATATTCTTTTCACTCATCGTTCACCACTGCTTCCTGAATTTCTTTAAGCGTACGCCCGGACTCATCTTTCCATTCAATCCGACCGTTCGCGCTGCGAGCCATCATGACCGACGCGGCCTGTGACGGGCTGTTGAAAGAATAGTCCTGTGTGAGGTGATACCGGTCACCGTCCACGCTGAAGACCCCCGAATCAACAAGGCTTTGGCGAATTGTGCAAATGTAGCGTGGACAGTTCGTGGTCTCCTGTTCCCGCGCCATGCCACCAGCCAGCACAACAAATCCGTCAGCGGCTTCATATCCTGT